>JBOHBD010000055.1:0-3125 GCA_050698195.1 Gaiellaceae bacterium | reverse complement strand
GCGCTCGAGTCGGCGGGCGCGGAGGTCGAGCGGCTCGCGTCGGTCGCCGACGACGAGGCGGCGCACCGCGCCGCGCTCGCACAGGCGCTGGGCGCCGACGTGGCTGTGACCTCGGGTGGCGTGTCGGTGGGGCCGCACGACCTCGTCCGGGGAATCGAGGCCGAGCTCGGAGTCGAGGAGGTCTTCTGGGGAGTCGCGGTGAAGCCCGGCAAGCCGCTCTCCTTCGGCGTCCGGGATGCGACCCTCGTCTTCGGCCTCCCCGGGAATCCCGTCTCCTCGCTCGTGGGGGCGCTGCTCTTCGTGCGGCCGTCGTTGCTCGCCCGGCAGGGTCTGGCGCAGCCTGGACCGGCTTTCGAATCCGGTCGTGTGACAAGAGCGCTTCGCCGAAACGCCCACCGCGACGAGTTCGTCCGGGCTCGGCGGAGGATCGACGAGCGCGGGGCCGTCCTCGAGCCCATCTCGGGTCAGGAGTCGCACATGATCGTGCGAGCCGCGGCGGCGGACGCACTCCTGCACGTCCCTCGCGGCTCGGGTGAGATCGCGGCCGGCGCCGCCGTGCGCTACCTCGCTCTGACGTAGCCCCGGTTCCGAGCTGTCCGGACGAGTCGGGCAAACGAGCTTCGAACGGGCCCTCGCGGGGGCCGGTCGATCCCGCCCGCGTAGGGGGCGTAGCGGCCGAAGGCCAATGCCGCGAGCTGTGCGGCCGACGCAGCCCACGCCGCCGTGAGGACGACGGACGTGAGCGGCACGTAGCCCACCGTCACGAGCCCGACGACGTACAGCAGCGTGTCGGCCGGGCCAAGGCCGAGCTCGTTGCCCAGGAAGAGAAGACCGCCGACAGGTCCGGCGAGGCCGGCCAGGTAGATTGCTGCGCGCGCCCGCCGCCGGCGCCGCAGCGGGAGCAAGAGCCAGGCGTACAGTGACGGAAGAACGAAGACCAGCGCGTACGGCTGCACGAGCGCGATCACGATCGCGACCGCGCTGAGCCATGCGAGAGCGGCGGTGTAGCCGGCGAGGCGCTCCTCCGGTGACGCAGCAACGGTCGGAACGAGGCGCCGCCTGGCGACGAGCCACACGAGGAGAAACGCGATGACCAGCAGCGCGACGCCGGACAGCGGCCAGTCGAGCACGGACGGCGAGTAAGGCGGCAGCGGGAGTGACGCGCCGGTCGGGAAGATGCCGGCGAGCCCTCCGACCCACAGGAGCAGCCCGGCGTACAGAGACACGGCGACGCGCGTCCGCAGCGCGCGGAAGGCGGGACCGAGAGGAAGATGCCGTCGTTGGCTCCGCACGAGCAGGTCGAAGATGCCGAGCGCGAACGGGACGACCGCGATGACAAGCGTGAGTCGCACCGCCCACCCGCTCGCAGCCCGCTCGTCGAGGAAGAGGGTGTCCTGTGTCCGAAACGCCGCTCCGACGCTCCCGTCGATCGAGGCGATGAGCGCCTCGGTCGCACGGCCGAGTCGCCCGAGTCGCGCGACGGCAAGGGGCCCTGCGCGATCCCCGACGGGAACGTTCGGATCGCTCGGATCGTCCGTCGTCAGCGCAACGGCCGCGACACCCTCGGCGAGAAGCAGGCCCTGCTCGCCTGCCGCGAGCGGGATGCCGAGATCGACGAGCTGCGTGAGCACGGACGGACGGGACGGCGCGACTCCCACCTGCTCCTCGATCCTCGCCGAGGCCGTGCTCACGAGCACACGTGCAGGCGAGCTCGATCTCCCCCCGGCGACGGCGATTCGTGGCCGTCCTCGTCCTCCGACGCCGTCCAGCACCACCGCCGCGAGCGCGTCGTCTACGTACGGCGACTCGCCCGTGAAACGAGCGCCGCCGGCGCCGCCGTACGCTCCGCCGTCCGTCGACACGAGAACGAGGGTGCGCGCCGGTAGGGGTGCCGCACCGGCTCCGCGCGGCGCGTAGCCTCGGGCGAGCTCGATCAGCGCCGCAGTCCCCGAAGCGTTGTCGCCGAACGGCCTGCCCGCGCCCGCGTTGTCTCGATGAGCGACGACGAGAATCGTCTCCTCGGAGCGTCCCGGGATGACGGTGACGACGTTTCGCAACTCGACGTCGCCGAGGTCGGGGAGATCGGCGCCCCAGACGTCCTCGTCCGTTACCAGGCCGAGCGCGGAGATCGTCTCCTCGTACCAGCGAGCCGCGTTCGCCGCCTCGACCGTGCCGGGTACGCGCGACGGGAACGCGGTCGAGAGCTCGGCTGCGAGCGTGCCGGCAACCGCGCCGTCGAAGACCGGCTCGAGCTGAGGGCGCGGAAGCGTTCCTGTTGTCGAAACAGAGAACAGAAGCGCGAGAAGAGCCGGCGCGACGACGAGCGACGCGACGCGCACGAGGCGGGCATTGAGAGGTCGGTCGACCGTGCCGCGGCGGGCGCGCCGCCTCCGCCCCCCGGGCCGAGCCGCTTCCATCGCGGGGCTATAGTAGGCGGGCGGGCCGCCGCGCCGGGCCTCATGCTCCGATGCCGAACGCCTCGACCATCCTCCTCGTCGACGACGAGGACTCGATTCAGACGCTGCTCACGTTTCCGCTCGAGCGGGACGGCTACCGAGTCGTCCAGGCGCGGGACGGCGAAGAGGCTCTTCGCCGCTTCGGTGAGGAGGACGTCGACCTCGTCGTGCTGGACGTGATGCTGCCGCGACTCGACGGGCTCGAGGTCTGCAAGCGCCTTCGCAGTCAGAGCAGCGTCCCGATCATCATGCTGACGGCCAGGGGCGAGGAGCTCGACAAGGTGCTCGGCCTCGAGCTCGGGGCGGACGACTACATCACGAAGCCGTTCTCGATCCGTGAGTTCCGCAGTCGCATTCGTGCGCTTCTCCGCCGGGCGGCGGCACCTCATCTCGGGCGAGACCGGATCGAGACGATCGAGCAGGGCGAGCTCCGCATCGACCTCCCGCGACGGACGGTCCAGGTCCGCGGCCAAAGCGTCCAGCTCACCTTCATCGAGTTCGAGATGCTGGCCCTCCTCGCCTCGAGCCCGGGCGTCGTCTTCTCGCGGCGCGAGCTGCTCGAACGTCTCCGCGGGGGCGCCGACTACCGCGAGCCCCGGACGATCGACGTTCACGTCCGGCACCTGCGCGAGAAGATCGAACGGGATCCGAGCGCTCCCGAGCTGATCC
>JBOHBD010000054.1:0-6798 GCA_050698195.1 Gaiellaceae bacterium | reverse complement strand
CATCCTGACCGTGAAGAACGAGCGCTCGAGAGGGCTGAACGCAGATGGCTGACGAGAACGTGACCGAGAACGACGAGACGACCGACGAGACTGCTCCCGAGCCCGATACGGAGGCGCCGGAAGGCGTCGCCGACGTCGAGGACGTGTCCGAGGGCGCGGCGCCCGAGGACGCCTCGGCAGAGACGGACGAACCGCCCGCCGAAGAGGAGCCTGCCGCGGAGCCTTCGACTCCCGCACCGGAAGCGTTCGTGGAGGACGACGCCGCCACCGAGGAGCCCGCGGCGGACGCCGAGGCCGAGACGGAGCCCGCCGCGGAGGCGGAGGTAAAGGCCGAGACGGAGCCGGCGGCAGCCGCCGCCGCGGTCGAGCCTGAGCGCAGGAAGAAGAAGCGCCTGCCGCGCGCGCTCCGCCCGACGAAGACCAAGCTGAAGCGAGAACGGTCGGCTGGACGGAAGGCGATCACGCGGGCCCCGAAGCCTGAGCACGTCCGCGGTCGCCGCCAGGAGCGGCAGGGCACGGTGGTGTCCGCGGCCGCCGACAAGACGATCGTCGTCCGCGTCGACACGGTGAAGGTGCATCCGATGTACAAGAAGGTGATTCGCCGAAGCACGAAGCTCCACGCCCACGACGAGGGCAACGAGGCGAAGATCGGGGTCGTCGTCCGCATCGTCGAGACGCGGCCGATCTCGAAGCTCAAGCGCTGGCGTCTGCAGGAAGTCGTGGAGGCCGCCAAGTGATCCAGCAGGAGTCCAGGCTTCGGGTGGCGGATAACACGGGCGCGCGGGAGCTCCTCTGCATCCGCGTGCTGGGGGGCTCCCACCGGCGCTACGCGCGGGTCGGAGACATCATCGTTGCTACCGTGAAGTCGGCCACGCCTCAGGGCGCGGTCAAGAAGGGCGAGGTCGTGAGGGCGGTCGTCGTTCGGACGAAGAAGCCCTACGGCCGTGGCGACGGCACGCTCATCGGGTTCGACGAGAACGCCGCCGTCCTGATCGACCCACAGTCCAACCCGCGCGGGACGCGCATCTTCGGACCCGTCGCGCGCGAGCTCCGCGAGAAGAACTTCATGAAGATCGTCAGCCTGGCCCCGGAGGTCCTGTAACCCATGGCAGTGAAGATGAAGGTGAAGAAGGGCGACCTCGTCCAGATCGTCGCCGGCAAGGACCGCGGCAAGCGCGGCCGCGTCGTCGAGGCACGCCCCTCGGAGCGGCGCGTCATCGTCGAGAACCTGAACGTCGCCAAGCGGCACACGCGCCCACGCCCGATCCGGGACTCCTCTCGCATGGGCGGCGCGCAGATCGTGCCCGGCGGCATCCTCGACAAGCCGGCGCCGGTTCCGGTGTCCAACGTGATGGTCGTCTGCCCGGTCTGTGGGACGCCGACCCGCGTCGGCATCGTCGAGAAGGAGGCGAAGGGCGAGACGATCCGCGTCCGCGTCTGCAAGCGCGAGGGCTGCGGCCAGGAGATCGACAAGTGACGACAGCACCGACCCTCGAGACCTACGTGGCGCGCCTCAAGGAGCGCTACGAGAACGAGATTCGCCCACGGCTCAAGGATGAGTTCGGCCTCCCTTCGGTCATGCAGGTTCCGCGGGTGACGAAGATCACCCTGAACATGGGCGTCGGCGAGGCGAAGACAGACGCGAAGGCGCTCGACGCGGCGATCGAGGAGCTCACGGTCATCTCCGGGCAGCACGCTCAGGTCCGCCGGGCGACGAAGTCGATCGCGAGCTTCAAGCTCCGCGAGGGAATGCCCGTCGGCGCCCGCGTGACGTTGCGCGGGACGCGGATGTACGAGTTCCTCGACCGGCTCGCGTCCATCGCGCTGCCCCGGATCAGGGACTTCCGCGGGCTCGACCCGGAGTCCTTCGACGGCCGCGGCAACTACTCGATCGGCATCAGAGAGCAGATCATCTTCCCGGAGGTCGACTACGACAAGGTCCCGTCGATCCGCGGGCTCGACATCGCGATCACGACCTCGGCGCAATCGGACGAGCACGGGCGGGCGCTGCTCGGCGCGCTCGGCTTGCCGTTCGCGGCAGAGAGAAGGGAGCAGTAAGGCGTTGGCCAAGAAGTCGCTCGTCGTCAAGCAGCAGCGAGAGCCGAAGCACAAGGCGCGCGGGTACACGCGCTGCACGAGGTGCGGCCGCCCCCGCGCCGTCTACCGCAAGTTCGGGCTCTGCCGGATCTGTCTCCGCGAGCTCGCTCACCAGGGTTCCGTTCCGGGCATGACGAAGTCGAGCTGGTAGGAGGACCGACTGTGCTGACCGATCCGATCGCCGACATGCTCACGCGCATCCGCAACGCGAATCGCGCGTTGCACGACAGGGCGTCCATGCCGACCTCCCGCATGAAGGAGGAGATCGCGCGCATCCTGAAGGAGGAGGGCTACATCGCGGACTACCAGGTCGTCCCGGGCGAGCCCGTGGCCTCGCTCGTGATCGAGCTCAAGTTCGCCCGTGACCGGCGGCGCGTGATCACCGATCTCAAGCGGGTCTCGAAGCCCGGTCGGCGCGTCTACGCGCGCAAGGACCGCCTGCCCCGCGTGCTGGGCGGGCTCGGCACCGCCATCATGTCAACGTCGACCGGGGTGATCACCCACCGCCAGGCCGCCGAACGCGGCGTGGGCGGCGAGGTGATCGCGTTCGTCTGGTAGCGATGTCGCGGATCGGACGCAAGCCCATCGAGCTGCCTTCGGGGGTGCTCGTCGCGCTCTCGCCGGGGCGCGTTCAGGTGAACGGCCCGCTCGGCGAGCTGACCCAGGCCGTCCCTGCGCGCATGCAGATCGAGAAGACCGATGCCGAGATCGTCGTCACGCGCCCGACCGAGCGCGGCGAGGACCGCGCGCTGCACGGACTCACCCGAACGCTCATCGCGAACATGGTCGAGGGAGTGACGAAGGGCTTCGAGAAGCACCTCGAGATCCAGGGCGTCGGCTACCGCGCACAGCTCAAGGGAACCGACCTCGAGCTCGCGGTCGGCTTCTCGCATCCGGTCACGATCAAGCCGAGGGACGGCATCTCGTTCGACGTCCCGAGCCCGACGCAGATCGTCGTCAAGGGCATCGACAAGCAGGCCGTCGGCCAGACTGCGGCCGAGATTCGCAAGGTGCGGCCACCCGAGCCGTACAAGGGGAAAGGCATCCGCTACCGCGACGAGCAGGTTCGCAGGAAGGTCGGGAAGAGGGCATGACGGTCATGACGACGCGGGAAGCGCGGGCGCGCCGGCACCGCCGTGTCCGCAGCAAGATCGCCGGGACCGCCGAGAGGCCGCGTCTCGTCGTCTTCCGCTCGAACCGCGGCATCTTCTCGCAGCTCGTCGACGACGAGAGCGGACGCACGCTGGCGTCCGCCAGCTGGACGTCGCTCGCCTCGTCCCCGGGCTCGAAGACCGAGCAGGCGAGAGAGGTCGGCAAGGCGCTCGGCCAGGCTGCCGCGAAGGCCGGGATCGAGCGCTGCGTGTTCGATCGTGGCGGCTACCTTTTCCACGGACGCGTGAAGGCGCTCGCCGACGGCGCCCGCGAGGAAGGACTCCGATTTTGAGCACCAGGGAAGTCGCCGACGCCCGCGAGTTGAAGGAGCGGGTCATCGAGATCAACAGGGTCGCCAAGGTCGTCAAGGGCGGCCGGCGGTTCTCGTTCACCGCGCTCGTCGTCATCGGGGACGAGGTCGATCGCGTCGGTCTCGGCTACGGGAAGGCCCGGGAGGTCCCGCTCGCGATCTCGAAGGCCGTCGAGGACGCCAAGAAGAACCTCTTCACCGTGCCCAAGCACGGTCAGACGATCACGCACGAGATCGTCGGCCGGTTCGACGCCGCGCGCGTCGTGCTCCGTCCGGCGAGCGAGGGAACCGGTGTCATCGCCGGGGGCGGCGTCCGCGCCGTGCTGGAGCTCGCCGGCATCCGCGACGTGCTCGCCAAGAGCCTCGGCACGACCACGCCCATCAACATGACCCGCGCGACGGTCGAGGGCCTACGCCGGCTCGTCCGACCGGAGGACGTCGCCCTGCTGCGCGGCAAGACGATCGCCGAGGTGCTGCCCGTCCCGCGTGGCGGCTTCAGGGCGGACGAGCAGGCGGAGGATGGCGCGCCGCAGGTCGACCCCGATCAGGACGCGACAGAGTCGGTTGCCGAGCCCGTGTCCGAGGACGCAGAGTGAGCTCGATGAAGATCACGCAGATCCGAAGCACGATCGGGCAGTCCGACCGTCATCTCGGCACGCTGCGCGCACTGGGCCTCGGGAAGATCGGCAGGACGGCCGAGCATGAGGACTCACAGCAGCTCCGGGGGATGCTCCGGCAGGTCGCCCACCTCGTGCGGATCGACGGGAAGAACGCGTAGCGATGGCCTCGGAAGAGCTGAATCTCTCGAGCCTCGGGCCCGCACAGCCGCGGAAGGCACGAAAGCGGATCGGCCGCGGGCTCGGCTCGGGGAAGGGTCGCTACGCGGGTCGCGGGATCAAGGGTCAGAAGTCCCGCTCGGGCTCGCACAAGATGCCGGTCGGGTTCGAAGGCGGGCAGATGCCCATCGACATGCGACTCGGCAAGCTGCGCGGGTCGACCTCTGCGGACGCCATGCCGATCGGCCCTTTCCGGACCCACTCGCAGCCGGTCAACCTCCGTGACCTCGAGCAGCGTTTCGCTGCGGGCGACGACGTGACGCCCGAGACGCTCAAGGCCGCCGGCCTCGTTCGCAAGCTCTCCGTGGACGTGAAGGTGCTCGGCGAGGGCGAGCTGACGAAGAAGCTCACCGTGTCGGCACACGGGTTCTCCAAGTCGGCCGTCGAGAAGATCGAGGCTGCAGGCGGCACCGTCAGCTGGCTCCGCGGCGAGCCGGTGAAGAAGAAAAGGAAGCGCCACAAGACGACTGCCCCCGCTGCCGAAGCGCCCGAGGACACCGAGACCGACACCGAGGAGACGACCCCCGAGACCGGCCCCGAGCGCCATGGGGGCGAGGGGGAGAAAGAGGCGACGGAGTAGTCGATGTTCTCGTGGCTCGCCAACGCATGGCGGGTGCCGGAGCTCCGGCGGCGCGTCCTCTTCACGGCGTTCATCCTCGCGGTGTACCGGCTCGGCTCCTGGATCCCCGCGCCGGGCGTGAACTCGGAGACGATCGAGAACTACTTCTCGGGTCGTGGCGACACGATCCTCGGCCTGCTCAACCTGTTCTCGGGCGGCGCGCTGTCGCAGTTCTCGCTGTTCGCGCTCGGGATCATGCCGTACGTCACCGCCTCGATCATCCTCCAGCTCCTGACCGTCGTCATCCCGCGACTCGGTGAGCTCCAGAAGGAGGGCGAGGCGGGGTACGCCAAGATCACCCAGTACACGCGCTACCTCACGATCGCTCTCTCCGCCGCGCAGGCGACCGGATACGCATTCCTCTTCCGCAACCAGGGGGCGCTCGACGCGGGCTCCGGCGAGATGGTCCTGATCATCGTCACGCTGACCGCGGGGACGACGCTCCTCATGTGGATGGGTGAGCTGATCACGAAGCGGGGAGTCGGCAACGGCATCTCGATCCTGATCTTCGCGTCGATCCTCGTCGGAGCTCCGATCGGGATCGCCGCCTGGTGGAACGGCGGCCCGATGGAGAAGCTCTTCTACCCGCTGATCGCCCTCGCGATCGTCGCCGCGGTCGTCTTCGTGCAGGAGGGTCAGCGCCGGATCCCGATCCAGTACGCGAAGCGGATGGTCGGCCGCAGGATGACCGCCGGCGGCTCGACGTACCTCCCGTTGCGTGTGAACATGGCCGGCGTCATCCCGATCATCTTCGCGGCGGCGATCCTCGCGTTCCCGCCGACGATGGCGCAGTACTTCCCCGCGACACAGGACTTCGTGAACGAGCACTTCCAGCCGGGCGACTGGATCTACCTGCTGATCGAGGGGCTCATGATCGTGCTCTTCACCTACTTCTACACCGCGGTGCAGTTCAACCCTGTCGACCAGGCGGACAACCTGCGGCGGCACGGCGGCTACATCCCGGGAATCCGGCCCGGGCCTCCGACGGCCCAGTACCTGGACCGCGTGCTCTCGCGCCTGACGCTCCCGGGGGCGCTCTTCCTGGCGATCGTCGCCGTCCTCCCGAGCCTCTTCATCGCGTACGGCGGGTTCTCCCAGGCGAGCGCAGGCGCTCTCGGTGGCACGTCGGTGCTGATCGCGGTCGGTGTCGCGCTCGACACGATGCGCCAGATGGAGTCGCAGATGATGATGCGCTCCTACGAGGGCTTCCTCAAATAGCGGGGGTCCCGCTGATGAGGATCTTGATCCTCGGTCCGCAGGGGTCGGGGAAAGGTACGCAGGCGAGGAGGATCGCGGCAAGGTACGACGTCCCTCCCGTCGCGACCGGCGACATCTTGCGTGCCGCGATCGCCGAGGGCAGCGAGCTCGGCCGCCGGGTGCAACCGATCCTCGACCGTGGCGACCTCGTGCCGGACGATCTCATGGTCGACCTGATTCGCGAACGGATCGCCGACGAGCACGGGTTCGTCCTCGACGGCTTTCCGAGGACGGTTCCCCAGGCAGAAGCTCTCGACGCGATGCTCGAGAAGATCGGCAAGCCGCTCGACGCCGTGCTCCTCCTCGAGGTATCCGACGACGTCGCGCTCGAGCGCCTGCTCGGACGACGGGCGAAGGAGGGCCGTCACGACGACGCCCCCGAGGTGATCCGCAACCGCCTCCGCCTCTACCACGGTCTCACGGAGCCTGTCGTGGAGCGCTACCGGGCCGATGGAACGCTGTACGCAATCGACGGAGAGCGAACGGTGGCGGAGGTCTTCGCTGCGATCGAGGACGCGCTCCATCGG
>JBOHBD010000053.1:0-4347 GCA_050698195.1 Gaiellaceae bacterium | reverse complement strand
GCGCACGACGCAGACGGCCGATCCGAACCCGCTGCGACGCGGCCGCGAAGCGGCCGCCTTCAGGGCTTTTTCCGCGACCGGGATCCGCGCGAGCGGATTCCGGTCTTGCGCACAATCAGCGCGCGTCGCTGACGCGGGCGAACACGCGGAAGCTCGCGCGGGCGCGCGGGAGCTCGTAGAACTCCGGATTGCGGCAGCCCAGGTCGTCCTCACGGCCGCCGTAGCACGACACGACCTCGGTCTCGCACATCGGCAGCGGCGCGCGACGCGCCCGGACCGCTCCGAAGCCGCCACGCTCCGACTCGGCCGCTTCGAGGAGCGAGAGGTCGATCTCGACGTCGAAGACCTTCTGCATGCACCCCATGTACGTACGGCCCCAGGCCTCGTACGCGTAGACGAACGGACAGGCCATGCGGAGGCACGCGCCCGGGTAGACGACCTTCTCGCAGTGGACCTCGCAGTGGCGACACTCGACCTCGTCCTGGGCCCGGAGAGGGAGTCGGACCTCCGCAGCAACCTCGTTCATGACCCGATTGTGTTCCCCCGATGCGTCCGGCCGCAAGACTTGACAAGCGCGCGGTTTTCAGGCAGTGGCGACGAGAAGGGCGGATAAGGTCTGCATCCGTGGTCCGGAGGATCCTCTTCGCGACGCTCGCGGTCGCACCGATCGCGATCGGGCTCCACTACCTCGCCGACCTGCCCGACACGGTGGAGTTCGTCATCTCGGCGCTCGCCCTCATCCCCCTGGCATGGCTGATCGGCGAGGCGACCGAGCACGCGGCCGTGCACACGGGGCCGGGGATCGGCGGCTTCCTGAACGCGACGTTCGGCAACGCGCCCGAGCTGATCATCGCGCTCATCGCAGTCCACGAGGGGTTGACCGAGGTCGTCCGCGGCTCGTTGACGGGAAGCGTCGTCTCGAACCTCTTGCTCGTGCTCGGGGCGGCGCTCGTCGCGGGCGGGCGGGGACAGCTCGACCGCTACTCGAGCTTCCTCGCCTTCGGGCTGCTCGGGTTCTCGACGGTCCTCTTCCTCGTTCCGTCGATCCCCGGCTGGGACGGAGATCCCGACCGGCACTCGCTCGCCGTCCTCTCCGTGCCGGTGTCGATCGTCGCGCTCGTCGTCTACGTCGCGGTCACGTGGTACTCGCTCCGCCGGCACCACTCTCTACACGTCGCGAGCGACGAGGAGATCCACGCCTGGTCGCTGCGTGCAGCCCTCGGCGCGCTCGCCCTGGCGACGGTGGCGACGGCGTTCGTCGCCGAGATCCTCGTCGGCTCCATCGAGGTCTTCTCCGACAAGGTCGGCCTGAGCGAGTTCTTCGTCGCCGCGGTCATCGTCGCGATCGTCGGAAACGCCGCCGAGCACGGGGGTGCCGTGGTCGTCGCCTTCCGCGGCAAGATCGCCCTCGCGGGCGAGATCGCCCTCTCGTCCGCGGCGCAGGTCGCCGTGTTCCTCATCCCCGCGGTCACGCTCCTGTCGTGGTTCATCGAGCCGCTCTCCCTGAGCTTCCGCGCGGTGGAGATCGCGGCGCTCGGCGGTTCGCTTGTCTTCACGGCGCTCGTCCTCTTCAGCGGGCACTCGAGCCGGCTCCGGGGCGCGCTCCTGCTCGGCGGCTACGCGGTCGTCGCCGTCGCCTTCCTGCTCGCAGGCGATCGCTAGCCTCTGGTAGTCGTAAGGAAGTCCTGAAGATCGCGATTCGGACGCGCCCGGACCGGGTATTCGTGCGCGGATGAGGATCCTTGCCGTCGTCCTCCTGTCGGCGTGCGCGCTCGGCGCTGCCGCCGACCGGGCTCACGGCGCTTCCGGGGTCCAGTTCGGCATCCAGGACGACGCCTGGCTCGAGTTCGGGCCGGGACGGCTCTCGGATCGTGTCGCGAAGCTCGACCGGCTGGGCCTCGACGTCGTGCGCGTGACGCTCGACTGGAACCGCACGGAGCCGAGGCCGGGCGTGTACCGCTGGAGCCGCAGCGACCGGCTGCTCCGAGCGCTCCGCTCGCGCGGTCTGCGACCCGTCGTCACGATCTGGGGAACCCCGGGCTGGGCGAACGGTGGAGCCCTTCCCAACGTCGCACCTCGACGGGGTGCGGACTTCCTGCGCTTCGCGCAAGCTGCGGCTCGGCGCTACCGGTTCGTCACGAGCTGGATCATGTGGAACGAGCCGAACAAGCCGACGTGGCTGAAGCCCGTCTCCGCCGGGACGTACGTCACGCGGATCCTGAACCCGGGCTACAGGGGCATCAAGGCGGTCAACACCCGGGCGCGCGTCGCCGGCGGCGTCACCGGGCCGAATGCGGGGAGGGGTGGTGCCTCTCCGGTCGATTTCATCCGCGGAATGGATCGCGCCGGGGCTCGGCTCGATGCGTACGCGCATCACCCGTATCCGGTCTTTCCCGGCGATACGCCCTACGTCGGGGGATGCTCCTGCGAGACGATCACGATGGCCTCGCTCGAGCGCCTCGGTCGCTTCGTCGGCCGGGCGTTCCCGCGAGCGAGGATCTGGCTGACGGAGTACGCCTACCAGACGAACCCTCCCGACGTGTTCGGCGTCTCGCCGAAGCTCCAGGCACGCTATGTGGCGGAAGCGGCCCGGCGCGCTTTCCAGGCGCCGAAGGTCGACATGCTGATCCACTACCTCTACCGGGACGAGCCCGATCTCGGCCGCTGGCAGAGCGGTCTCGAGACGGTCGACGGCCGCCCGAAACCGTCCCTGACCGCGACGATGCTCCCGCTCACACAGGTCTCGCGACGGGCCGGAACGACGACCGTGTGGGGCCAGGTGCGCCCCGGGGAGGGCCGCCAGCGCTACGTCCTCCAACGAAAGGTGGGCGGTCGTTGGGTCGCGGTCGGCGGCATCGCACGGACGGATGCACGCGGCTACCTCCGGCGCACCGTTCGCGCGCCCAAGGGCGCCACATTCCGGCTCTCGTATCCCAGCCGGCGGCTGACGAGCCCGCTTCTCGTCCTGAGCTAGAGACGCGTCGTCGGCACGCGTACGCCGAGCGCGTGCGGAATCAGCTCACCCGCGGTCTCGACGTCCTCGTCCGTTATCCCGAGATGCGTCACGGCGCGGATCACGCTCGGACGGATCGTCGCCGAGAGCCCGACGCCCGCCTCGCGGAGACGGGTGACCGCTTCGTCACGGGCGAGCTCGAGCGGCGC
Organism: Gaiellaceae bacterium; assembly: GCA_050698195.1. Classification (GTDB taxonomy): domain Bacteria; phylum Actinomycetota; class Thermoleophilia; order Gaiellales; family Gaiellaceae; genus GMQP-bins7. The sequence goes on along the minus strand of JBOHBD010000053.1, from coordinate 1,185 downwards.
GAGGTCGATCTGCACGAAGTTCGTCTCGACTTGCTCGAGGCTCACGGGCACGCCTGCGGCTTCGAGTGCTTCGGCCAGCCGGCGCGCCCGCGCATGGTCGTCCGCGAGCCGCTCGACGTGGTGGTCGAGCGCGTAGACGCCGGCGGCGGCGACGATTCCGGCCTGGCGCATGGCGCCGCCGAACAGATGCTTCTCCCGCCAGGCACGCTCGATCAGCTCCCTGGAGCCGGTGAGCAAGGCGCCGAGCGGGCAGCCGAGGCCTTTCGAGAGGCAGAGCGTGACCGTGTCGAAGCGAGACGCGACGAGCGACGGCTCGACGCCCAGCGCGACCGAGGCGTTCAGGAGCCGCGCGCCGTCGAGGTGCACGGCGAGCTCGAGCTCGCGTGCCGCCTCGACGACGTCGTCGAGCTCGGCCAGAGGCCAGACGCGCCCGCCCGCGTTGTTGTGCGTGCTCTCGAGCGAGAGGACGGTCGCCTGCTGATCGGCGACCTTCGTGCTCGGTGCGGCCGCGGCACGAATCTGCTCCGGCGTCAGACGGCCACGTGAGCCCGGCAACCCGAGGGTCACGACGCCGGCATGGGCGGCAGCCCCTCCGTACTCGTAGACGAGAACGTGGGAGGTCTCCTCGCCGAGGAGGACGTCGCCGGGCCGGGCGTGCAGCTTGAGCGCGATCTGGTTCGCCATAGTCGCCGTCGGCAGGAAGACCGCAGCCTCGTGCCCGAGCAGATCCGCCACCCGGCGCTCCAGCTCGAGCACGGTCGGGTCCTCGCGTTTCTGCTCGTCTCCGACGACCGCCTCGGCGATCGCCCGGCGCATCTCGGGTGTCGGCTGCGTGACGGTGTCGGAGCGGAGGTCGATCACGGTCGAGACGCTACCGTCCGAGCGTGGATCTCGCGCTTCTCGAACGGGCCCTCTCCGAGCGCGGAGAGCCGCGGTACCGGGCGTCGCAGGTCTGGGAGTGGGCCGCACGCGGCTCGGCGTCGTACGAGGAGATGACGACGCTCCCGAAACCCCTTCGCACAGCTCTCTCCGCGCAGGTGCCGTTCTCCACCCTCGACGTCGTCACCGAGCGGGAAGCGCGCGACGGAACCGTGAAGGCGCTCTTCCGGACGCACGACGGCCACCCGGTCGAGGCGGTGCTGATGCGCTACCGCGACGGGCGCCGCTCCCTGTGCCTCTCGTCGC
>JBOHBD010000052.1:0-3290 GCA_050698195.1 Gaiellaceae bacterium | reverse complement strand
GTTCAACGGCTACGCGAACCAGTACGTCACGCACCCGCTGCAGGCGAAGCCCGGCGAGACGGTGCGGTTCTGGGTCGTGGCCGCCGGGCCGACCCTCGACACGAACTTCCACGTCGTCGGCACGATCTTCGACCGCGCCTGGGTAAACGGCGACATGACGCAGTTCCAGAGCGGCGTCCAGACCGTGGGGGTGCCGGCGGGAGGCGGGGCTGTGTTCGACGTGAAGATCGACCAGCCGGGCCTGTACCCGTTCGTCAGCCACGCCTTCGCGCACGTGGATCTCGGCTAGGTCGGCGTCCTCGAGGTCGGAAACCCGAAAGGGACCATGACTCACTGAGAAGGCTGCTCGAGAGAAGCCGAGGCCTATGTCCTCGGCTCCCGTAGACTTCCGTCCGTGACGACGACGGCGGTCTTCCGTGGCCGTCCGGCAGCGACCCGCGTGGGGCGCTCCCGGCCAGCACTTCCTTCGCAGTAGCCGACTTGCAGCGGAGCTCGTTCGCGACGCCGGAATCGCGCCCGGCGACCTTGCCGTCGACGTGGGCGCCGGCACCGGGGCCCTGACGAGCGCGCTCGTCGCGGCGGGCGCGCATGTCGTCGCACTCGAGGTCGATCCCACGCTCGCCGCACAGCTTCGGCGGCGCTTCGAGAACCGCGACGTCAGGATCGTCGAGGCCGATGCCCGGCGCTGGAGCTGGCCGCGGGAGCCGTTCTCGATCGTCTCGAACCTGCCGTTCGCGGGATCCGGGGCGATCCTGGGCGCGATGCTGCGCGACCCCACGACCGGCGTCCGTCAGGCCGATGTCGTCGTGCAATGGGAGTTCGCCCGGAAGCACGCGGCGATCTGGCCGGCGACGCTGCGCGGCACGTACTGGCGGGCGTGGTTCGAGGTGACGATCGTTGCGAGGCTCGCGCGTAGCGCGTTCACGCCCCCGCCGAGCGTCGAGGCGGCCGTGCTTCGCATCGTGCGCCGCCCTCGGCCGCTCGTACGCGTCGAGGACCACCAGGCGTACTGGAGGTTCCTCGGACGAGCGTTCGAGTCGCGAGAGCCGCTCGCGGCGGCACTCCGGCACCGCGTCACTCCGCGCGAGCTCCGCCGGCACGCCGCAGTGCTCGGCTTCGACGCCGGCTCGAGACCTCGCGACCTCGACCCGCGGCAGTGGGCTCGTCTCTTCTCGGTCGTTCGGGGTCCCGGGCGGCTGTGAGAGCCGCTACGAGGCGCGCAGAAGGACGACGACGGCGGTGCCCTCGCCCGGTTTCGACCGCAGGCGCAGCTGGCCGTCGATCGCCTGGGCACGCAACTTCATGTTCTCGAGCCCCTGGCCGGACGAGACCGACTCCTCGTCGAATCCCACGCCGTCGTCCCGGACCGACACGACTCTGCGGCCGCCCCAGTGCGAGATCGCCACCTCGACGTGACTGGCGCCCGCGTGGCGCCGGGCGTTCCCGAGCCCTTCCTGCACGATGCGAAACACCTCGATCTGCTCGTCCGGTGCGAGAGTGACCTGCCGGTCGACGTCGAGCTCGACGTCGAGCTCTCCGTCCGCGGCGAGCACTTCGACGTACCGGCGCAGCGCCGAGTCGAATCGAGCCGAGCCTCCGGGGGAGGAGAGCGCAAGCACCGCGAAGCGGGCCTCCTGCTGGGCCGCGGTCGACGCGCGCTTGAGCCGCGGCAGGACCTGCCGTAACGGTGCGCCCGACTCGAGCATGCTCACCTGCGTCGAGATCGCGAAGAGGTACTGGGCGAGCCCGTCGTGGATATCACGCGCCACACGCGCGCGCTCGTCGGCCACCGCGCGACCGAACTCGGCTTCGGCGATTGCGCGCCAGACACCGAAGAGGAGGAGCCCGAACGCCACGAGCCGCAGGAAGTCGCCTTGCAGCACGTAGTCACTCGAGACGACCGGAGTGAGGGCGAGGTGGAGATCGGCGAAGAACGCCAGTGTCGCCGCGAGGCACAACCAGCTGTCGAGATCGCGCCCGTAGCGGCGGAACCGGACGGCGAAGCCGACGACCGCGACGAGCCAGAGGAGTGAGAGCAGAGCGGCGGCGAGCACGACCGAGGACCCCTCGACCGGCTCGACGTTGATCGACGAGTCTCCCCAGTCGGGCGTCCGAAGCCCCATCCCCGCCGATGCGAGGAGCGCGGCGACCCCGACCCCCACCGCGAAGAGCGCCGGACGACGCTGTGCAAGCCGTCCGTCGGCGTACGGAGCAACTGCGATCAGCGCCGCTCCGAGCAGCCGCGCGCCCACGAGGGCCCACGCCGCCGACGGAGGGCGTGGATCTCCGCCGAGTACCGGGACGAGACCGAACGCCGCCGTCCCGAGGGCGATGCTCCAGAATCCCGCCGCGACCAGCAGATCCAAGGTGCGTCCGTCGACGAGGAAACGAACGCTCGCGAGCACGGACACGATCGCCGCCACGACGGCGACTGCGGTGTCGACGACGATCCTCGTCTCCGGAAGCTCGTAGGACGACGGGAGCTCGTTCGTCGCGAAGGTCGCGGTCGCCGACGCGAGCAGACCGACGAGCAGGACCTCCCCGACGAGCCACGAGCGGTAGCTCTGCGAGCGCGGATGCTCCATGTCCCTCTTGTCGGCATGGCGACCCGTGCCGATAAGAGAATGCGTGACGGAGCGCATTCTCCTCGTCGACGACCATCCCCTGACCCGGGACGCGCTCTCCGCACTGCTCGCGCAGCAGGGCTTCGATGTCGTCGGCGACGCCGCGAGCGGCGAGGAGGCGATCGTCGAGGCTGACCGGCTCCAGCCCGACCTCGTGCTGCTCGACCTCACGATGCCGGGCATGGACGGCCTCACCGCCCTCCCGAGGATCCGCGAGGAGGCACCCGAGTGCGAGGTCGTCGTCCTCACCGCGTCGGACGCCGAGGAGAACCTCCTCGCAGCTATCCGCGCGGGAGCGGCAGGCTACCTCTTGAAGACGGAGCCCCCCGAGCAGATCGCGACGTTTCTCCGCGGCGTCGCTCGTGGCGAGGCGGCGCTGTCGGGCGGCGTCGCGCGGCGGCTCCTCGACCGTGTCCGCGAAGGCGGTCGGCTCGACGGCATTCCCGAGGAGATCACGAACACGCTCTCCGCGCGCGAGGTCGAGGTGCTGCTCCTCCTCGACGAGCACCTCGGAACGGACGAGATCGCGCAGCGACTGTTCATCTCGGAGCACACCGTCCGCTCCCACGTGAAGAGCCTTCTCCGGAAGCTCGGCGTCTCGTCGCGACGAGAGGCGCTCGAACGGCTCGACACCGCGCGCGGCTAGCCTCTAGGTGACGGAGAAGC
>JBOHBD010000051.1:0-15091 GCA_050698195.1 Gaiellaceae bacterium | reverse complement strand
GCATCGGGGCGGCCGTCGTCGACCGACTGCTGGCCGAGGGCGCTGCAGTCGCCTCGCTCGACCTCCGCTCAGAGGCAGCAGACGGTGTGCTAGCGCTCGCCGGCGACGTCTCCCGCTCGGCGGACGTCGACGCCGCGGTCGAGCGTGTCGAGCAGGAGCTCGGACCGGTCGACGTCCTCGTCTGCTCGGCCGGGGTGCCCGGCGCGTCGCTCTCCACGGTCGAGGTCACCGACGAGGAGTGGCGGCGCGTGCTCGCGATCAACGCGGACGGCGTCTTCTACTCGAACCGCGCCGTCGCTCCCGGGATGGTCGCGCGCGGCTACGGGCGCATCGTCAACGTCGCCTCGATCGCGGGCAAGGAGGGGAATCCGATGGCCGCGGCCTACTCCGCCTCGAAGGCGGCGGTGATAGCGCTGACGAAGGCGGTCGGCAAGGACCTCGCCCGGACCGGGGTCGTGGTCAACTGCGTCGCGCCGGCGGTGATCGAGACCCCGATCCTCGAGGGAATCTCGCAGGAGCACATCGACTACATGGTCGAGCGCATCCCGATGGGGCGGATGGGGAGCCCGGACGAGGTCGCGGCGCTCGTCTGCTGGCTCGCGAGCGAGGAGTGCTCGTTCTCGACGGGCGCGACCTACGACATCTCCGGCGGGCGGGCGGTGTACTGATGCGCCGTGTCCGCCTGAGCGGGCCGGACGGCGTCGAGGCCGGGGTGGTCGAGGGCGGCGTCGTCGTCACCGAGACAGGGACGCGGATCGAGCCGCTCGACCAGGAGACGCTCGCCCTTCCGGAGCCGTACGAGCTCCTGCTGCCGATCGAGCCGCCCGAGGTATGGTGCGCCGGCGTCACCTACGAGCGCTCGCGCGACGCGCGCGTCGAGGAGAGCGCGGTCGAGGACGTGTACACGCTCGTATACGAGGCGGTGCGGCCGGAGCTCTTCCTGAAGGACGCCGCGAGCCGTCGAACCGTCGGCCCGGGCCATCCCATCGGGATCCGTGACGACTCGACCTGGAACGTACCGGAGCCCGAGATCGGCGCCGTCCTCGGCGAGCACGGCCGGATCGTCGGGCTCACGATCGGGAACGACGTCTCGTCGCGGGACATCGAGGGCGCCAACCCGCTGTACCTCCCCCAGGCGAAGATCTACGCCGGCGCCTGCGCGCTCGGCCCCTCGATCTACGAGCCGGAGCGCCTCGACGCGTCCCTCCGGATCCACATGCGCGTGCTCGACGACGTCGGCCGCACGCTGTTCGAAGGAGAGGCCTTCACGGCGCGTATGCGCCGCTCGTATGCCGAGCTCGTCCACTGGCTGCTCATCGACAACCCGGTTCCGCCGGGCAGCGTTCTGCTCACCGGGACCGGTCTCGTCCCGCCCGACGACGTGACGCTTCTCCCCGGCCACGTCGTGGAGATCCACGTGCCGGAGATCGGCACTCTCGTCAACCCGGTCGTCCGTGCCGCAGAGCTGATCGAAAGGAGCGCTGCTCATGTCTGAGACCCTGACGGTGTCCCCCGCGCGGAACTACGTCGCCGGCGAGTGGCGCGAGAGCGCGAGCGGCGACACGTACGAGAAGCGGAACCCGTGGCGGCCGTCCGAGGTCACCGGCGTCTACCCCGCTTCGACTGCCGAGGACGCGCGCACGGCGATCGAGGCGGCGCGCGACGCGTTCCCCCGCTGGGCGGCGCTTCCCGGGGCGCAGCGCGCGGGATTCTTCGGAAAGGCCGCAAGCGCGATCGAGGCCCGCGCCGAGCAGATCGCGCTGGACATGACCGCGGAGATGGGAAAGCCGCTCCGGGAGTCGCGTCTCGAGGCCCTGCGCGCCGCGACGATCCTCCGCTACTCGGCCGGCGAGGCCTGGCGCCCGGTCGGCGAGATGTACGAGCCTTCGGTCGCGAGCCAGCGCCTGTACACGTTGCGCCGCCCGCTCGGAGTCGTGGGCCTGATCACACCGTGGAACTTCCCGGTCGCCATCCCGGTCTGGAAGCTGGCGCCGGCGCTCGTCTACGGGAACACCGCCGTGCTCAAGCTCGGCTACGAGGCGCCGCGGACGGGGCTGCACATCGCCGAGGCGTTCGCCGAGGCCGGCCTGCCGGCAGGCGTCCTCAACGTGCTGACCGGCGCGGGCTCGAAGGTGGGGGCCGAGCTGGTGCGGAGCCCCGGCGTACGTGCGATCTCGTTCACCGGCTCGGTTCCGGTCGGCCGCTCGGTGCGGGCCGAGGCGACCGCGCGCGACTGCCGTGTCCAGCTCGAGCTCGGCGGTCACAACCCGCTGCTCGTGCTGGCCGACGCCGAGCTCGACCGCGCGGTGGAGGCGGCATACGCGGGCGCCTTCTGGTCGGCGGGACAGAAGTGCACGGCGACCCGCCGGATCCTCGTCCACGACGCCGTCTACGACGAGTTCCGCGACCTCCTCCTCGCACGCGTCGCGGCTGGAAAGGTCGGAGATCCTTCGGATCCCGAGGTCGAGGTCGGGCCCGTCGTGAACGAGGGCGCGCTGGACGACATCCTCGCTGCGATCGAGCGCGCGCGCGGTGAGGGAGGCACGGTCCTCGCGGGCGGCGAGCGGGCCGACGACGACGGGTACCTGATCGCGCCCACCGTGTTCGAGGGGCTCGCAGACGACGCCGAGCTCTCCTGCGAGGAGGTGTTCGGGCCCGTGACGTCCCTCTACCGCTTCTCCACCCTCGACGAGGGGATCGAGCGGGCGAATGCGGTTCCGTTCGGCCTCTCCGCGTCGATCTTCACGCGCGACCTGCACGCGGTGCAGCGCTTCACGGAGGAGATCGGCGCGGGGATCATCCACGTCAACTCGCAGACCGCGGGTGCGGACGTCCACGTCCCCTTCGGCGGGATCAAGGGCTCGGGCTGGGGCCCGCACGAGCAGGGTCGAGCTGCGATCGAGTTCTACACGGAGCTCGTCACCGTCTACCAGGACGCGCCGCTTGGCTGAGCCGACGCGGCCGCGCGGCTCGTGACCACGGCGTCGGAGCGCACGCTGGTCACGGGCGCCCTCGGCTGCGTCGGCGCCTGGACGATCAAGGCCCTCCTCGGGCTGGGCGAGGAGCCGGTCGGCTACGACCTCGGCGCCGACGACGCGCGCCTCCGGCTCGTCCTCGAGGAGAACGAGCTCGACCGGGTGACGCTCGTTTCGGGCGACGTCACCGACGAGGACGCGGTGGGTCGCGCCCTCGACGAGCACGGGATCACCCGCGTCGTCCATCTCGCGGCTCTCCAGGTCCCCTTCTGCCGCGCGGATCCGGCGCTCGGGGCGCGTGTGAACGTCCTCGGCACGGTCGTCCTCTTCGAGGCGGTGAGGGCACGCCGCGAGCGGATCCCCGGCCTTGCGTACGCGAGCTCGACGGCGGTCTACAACGCCGCCGATCCCTCGCCTGCGCCCGAGTCCGGGGGAACGGCGCCGTCAACGCTCTACGGGACGTACAAGCTCGCGAACGAGGGCACGGCGCGCGTGTTCTGGGCCGACGAGGGCGTCGCGTCGATCGGTATCCGCCCCTACGTCGTGTACGGGCCCGGCAGGGATCAGGGCCTGACCTCGGGACCGTCGCTGGCGATGGCGTCCGCCGCACGCGGAGACGGCTTCGAGATCGGGTACGGCGGCACGGCGCAGTACGACTTCGCACCCGACGTCGGGCTGGGGTTCGCGCTCGCCGCTCGTGCCGCGAGCGAAGGCGCGCACGTCGCGAACTTCCCGGGCGAGCCGTCGTTGATGCGAGAGGTCGTCGCCGCGATCGAGGGCGCTGCGCCGGACGTCGTCGGGAAGGTCACGTGGAAGGACGAGCGCCTTCCGTTCCCTGACTCGCTCGAGGCGGAGCTCCTCGAACGCCTCGTCGGCCCGCTGCCGCGCACCTCGCTTGTCGAGGGCGTGCGGCGCACGCTCGACCACTTCCGTTCGCGCTAGTGGAGCAGCGGGCGCAGGACGTCGCGCGCGATCAGGAAGCCGCGCCTGACGAGCTCCTCGGTCGCCTCGAAGGCGCGGTCCTCGTGCTCGATCGAGACGACGTAGTCGTAGCCCGCGCGGTAGAGCGCCGCGACGAACCGGTCCCAGCGCACCTCGCCGAGCCCGGGCAGCCGCGGAACCTGCCAGCCCATGCCGAGGGAGACCGTACCGTGGCGGTAGAGCCCGTCGCGGTCGATCTCGAGATCCTTCGCGTGCACGTGGAAGATCCTCGACGCGTAGTCACGCACGACCCGCTCGTAGTCGATCATGAGCCAGACGAGGTGTGAAGGATCCAGGTTGAGCCCGAAGCTCGGGCTGTCGACGATCGAGAACATCTCGTCCCAGGCCGCGGGCGTCGAGGCGAGGTTCGTGCCGCCGGGCCACTCGTCGTAGGAGAAGATCATCGGGCAGTTCTCGATCGCGATCCGCACGCCGCGCGACTCCGCGTGCGCGACGAGCCGCGGCCAGACCTTCCGGAACTCGCGGAAGTTGTCCGGGACGTTCTTCGTCTTGTCGCGGCCGACGAACGTCCCGACGATCGGCACGCCCAGCGCCGCCGCGGCGTCGATCACCTTCCGCAGGTGCCAGTTCGCGGCCCGCCGCTCCACCGGATCGGGATGCAGGTTGTTGGGGTAGAACGCGAGCGACGAGATCTCGAGGCCGTGCCGGTCGAGCACGTCGCGAACGGCGCCCGGATCGAGGCGCCTGACGTCGATGTGCGAGGTCCCTGCGTACCGACGGCGCTCGCCGCCGGCCGCGGGCCAGCAGGCGACCTCGAGCATCTGGAACCGCTCGCCCGCCGCCCACGCGGCGACCTGGTCGAGCGAGCGTCGTGGGAACGGAGCGGTGAGCAGTCCCAGCTTCATCAGGTCGATACCTCCACCCAGCGGCGTTCGCGGTTGGACAAGGAGACCGCCTCGCAGAGGACATTCTCGGCGTGGCCGTCCCGGAACGTCGGGTAGCCCGGCGCGGACGACGGCTTGCCGAGGAGAACGTCGGCGTAGACGGCCCGGTAGAGCTCGCGAAACGTGTCCGCGAAACCCTCGGCGTGTGCGACCGGCAGATGCGTTCGTACGGCCGCCTCCGGGTGCATCAGCGCCGGGTTGCGGAGCAGCGTCTCGTTCGGGCGATCGCGGTGACCGAGCCAGAGCTCCTCGTGCCGCTCCGAGTCCCACGCGATCGCGCCGCCGGAGCCGTCGATCTCGAAGCGGAGCGAGTTCTTGCGGCCGTTCGACACCTGCGAGAGAACGAGGGCGCCGCGCGCGCCGGAGTCGAAGCGGAGCAGGACGTGGGCGATGTCCTCCGTCGAGACCGGGACGTCCTCGCGCTCGACGCCGGCTCCGTGTGCGAACGTCTCGACCTCACCCGCCGGGCGCTCCCGCACCGGGATCGCAGTCGAGAGGTCGGCGAAGACCTCGACGACTCTCCGGCCGGTGACGAACTGCGTCATGTCCAGCCAGTGCGAGCCGATGTCCCCGACGGCACGCACCTCTCCGGCCTTCTCCGGCTCGAGCCGCCAGTTCCAGTCACGCGGTTGCGCCAGCCAGTCCTGCAGGAAGCCTCCGTGCACGTTCCAGATCTCGCCGACCTCGCCCGCGAGCACGCGCTCCCGCGCCTCGAGGACGAGCGGGTAGAAGCGGAGGTTGAAGTTCGTGCAGTGGACGATGCCCGCGCGCTCCGCGAGGTCGAGGAGCTCGGCCGACTGGTCGGATGTCACCGCGAGCGGCTTCTCGCAGACGACGTGCTTGCCGGCCTGGAGGACCTGCTTGACCTGCGGGTAGTGCAGGTGGTTCGGCGTCGTCAGGTGGACGACGGCGACGCGGTCGTCGTCGAGCAGGGCCTCGAGCGAGTCGTAGACGGGCGCGAGCCCCTTCGATCGAGCACGCTCCGGGGTCGAGCCGACCACCCCGAGCACCTCGACCCCGAGCCGTCTGAGGGCATCGACGTGGACGGCGCCGATGAAGCCCGTGCCGACGACGGCCGCGCCGAGCTTCTCGAGCCCGCTCATGCGGCGCTGCGCTGCGCCGCCCGGGTGCGTCGCCGCACGACCCGCTCGGTTCGCCGCACGTGCTTGCGTGCCTCGGCCCCGGCGCGGGCGGGGTCTCCCGCCCGGATCGCTTCCACGATCGGTAGATGGAACTCGGCGAGATCGGCCTGATCCCAGTACGTCCAGTACGTGGCGAACGCGGTCGAGACCTCGACGCCGAGCACGAGCCAGCTCTGGAGGAGCGGCTCGTTCTCCGCCATCTCGATGACCGCGCGGTGAAACGCCAGGTCGTGGGAGATCTGCGTTCGCCAGTCCCCCCTGCCGGCCGCGGCGCGCATCGCCTTCAGCTCCCGTTCGAGAGGTCGCACGTCCCCGTTGGCGCGTCGGGCCGCCTCGCGTGCAGCGAGCTCCTCGAGCGCCATCCGCACGGGGAAGACGGGCAGCAGCTGCTCGTCGTTGACCGCACGGACTCGGGCGCCGCGGAACGGCTCGGACTCGACGAGCCGCAGCAGCTGGAGATCGCGGAGCGCCTCGCGCACGGGTGCCTGGCTCGTTCCGAGCTCGCGGGCGAGGCGGGTCTCCACGAGTCGCTCCCCAGGTTCGAGCTCCCCCCGGAGGATGCGCTCGAGCAGGATGTCCTTGATCTGCTCTCGCAGAACGGTTCGCGCGACGGTCACCAACCGGGGACGATCATCGATGCTCGATTGTTCCGCGTCAACCCGCGACGACCGGGTTCGTGAGGGCGCCGACGCCCTCGATCTCGATCGTGACCTCGTCGCCCGGCTCGAGCAGGCGCTTCGGGTCCCGGAACACTCCCACCCCGGCAGGCGTCCCCGTGAGGAGGAGGTCGCCGGGCTCGAGCGTCATCGTCTCCGAGGCGTAGCTGATGATCTCGGCGATGCCGAAGATGAGGTTCGCCGTCGTCGAGTCCTGGAGCACCTCGCCGCTCACGATCGCGCGGATCCGGAGGTCGTGCGGGTCGGGAATCTCGGCGACGGGCACGAGCGCCGGGCCGACCGGGCAGAACGTGTCCGGCGACTTTCCCCGCGTCCACTGCCCGTCCTTGAACTGGAGGTCGCGCGCGCTCACGTCGTTCGCGCAGATGTAGCCGCGGACGGCCTCGAGCGCGTTCTCCGTCGAGACGCGCTTGACGCTCGCCCCGATGACGACGCCCAGCTCCGCCTCGTAGTCGCACTGGGTGACGACCGGCGGGATCACGATCGGCTCACCCGGCCCGACGAGCGCGTTCGGCCACTTGGCGAAGAGGAGCGGCTCCGCCGGGAGCTCGACCCCTTGCTCCTCGGCATGGTCGCGATAGTTGAGGCCGACGCAGACGATCTTGCCGGGACGCTCGATCGGCAGCATCGGCCAACCCTACAAGCGGGCGATCCAGCGTCGAGGTGGATCGGCCGATGGCGACAGTACACTCGCCGCCCGAGGAGGTTCGATGCGTCGTCCACTCGCACTCGCGTTCGCTCTCGTCGCAGCGCTCGTCGTCGCACCCGAGGCGGCGGCGCGGATCGAGGGGCCCTGCACTGCGACGATTGCCGGCCGAGACGTCATCACCCGAGACACGGGCGCGTTCAGCGACTCCATCCGGATCGACCGCGACGACCTCGCGTCGGTGACGATGGGCGCCGACGAGCCGATCGACCGGCTCGAGGTCGAGCTCGAGTTCGCCGGGATCCGATGGACGGTGCACGACTTGGAATCGACCGGCAACTCGTGGGCGAGCGAGGTTCCCGTCGCCGACTACGCCGAGTACGGCATCGGCCTCTACAAGGTCGTTGCCTCCAGCACCGGAGCCGGGTTCACGTGCGAGGCGGCCGCTCTCGTGAAAGTCGAGGGCGAGACGCTCGACCCGCTCACCACGATCGCGGGGGCGATCGGGCTGGCGCTCGCGATCTTCGGGCTGTTCGGCGTCCTCGCGATCGCGGCGCGAGTCGGTCACTCCGGTCGGACTCAGGTTGTTCTCGGGCCGCTGCTCGGGGCAATCTTCGGGGCCGGCGTCGGTGTCCTCCTGCAGCAGTTCGGCGTCATCTATCCGACGACGGCAGTGGCCATCGGGTTCGTCGCCGCGGGGGCGGCCGTCGGCTTCGGGCTCAGCCTGATCGGGATCCGCGCGACCCCGCCCGTTCCCTAGACTCGCTCGGCGGCAGCTGCGAGTTTGCGCTCCACCTCCTCCGGGCAGGGATTCCGCGAGCCCGAAGGAGGAGTTGTCATCGATTCCGAGACTTCACCTGGACGGCGCGGGCCGGCCGAGCGGTCCCTCCGGCACGTCGAGATCGCCGTGATCGGTGCGGGGCGGGCGGGTCTGGCGATCGGAGAGCGGAATGATGTTCGGCTTCGACGTCCTCCCGTGCGAGGAGGACACCGACGCCGGAGCAGAACGATTCGGACGGCCCGCGCACCGGCCTGGTCGAGGACATCCTCGACGACGTACCGCTGCTTCCGTGAGACGCTGTGGCTCGGGAATTTCGGATGGTCATGACGGACTTCGAACGTCGCACCTCGAACGCTCGGAACGAGCTCGCCCCTCTTTGGGTTGAGCGACCTGGTGCAGTGTGATACAAGCGAGGCGCCGTGAGCCTCGTGGTCGCCTTCGGTCAGGCCGACGTTGTCGGCTGGATCTGTCTTGTCGTCGGCATCGTCGTCCTGCTCGGCGGGGTCGGAGTGGGCCTACGGATCTCGCTCCAGAGGCCACAGAAGGACGCTGAGGCCGCGAAGACGAAGCTCGACGAGGCGAAGACGAAGCTCGACGACGCGCAGGCGCGGCTCGAGCAGGCGACGTCCGCGGTTGCCGACTCGGGTCTCGAATCGTTCCCCGACGCAGCAGGTACCGCGAAGCAGGCGGCTGAGGCCGCGAAGCAGTCCACGGAAGCGGCCAAGACGGCACTCGAGCAGGTCCAGGGGATCGTCGCGTCGCTCCCGGAGAACCTCCGCTTCGCGGGTCTCCTCGTCCTCGTCGGGACGGTGCTGATGGGGATCGCGACCATCCAGTTCGGCGGCGTCTCGCTCTTCTGAAAAGGGGGCGGCGGTGAGCCAGACAGTCACGAACGAAGAGAAGTCCGCCAGGGTCAAGCAGTACCTGCGGTGGATCGCTCCGCCGGAGCGCCTGGCGTCCCTGGCGGCCGACCCGGGCGCGCTCGAGGGCCTCGAGACGACGGGGGCGGCCGGCTCGGAGATCGAGCTGGCAGCGGACGCGGTTCGCCGGGTCGAACGCGACGAGGAGATCCCTCCGCAGCACGCCGACGCGCTCGAGGCGATCATCCTGCCGAACGAGCGACCGGTGGTCGACATCGTCGACGGAACGTACGCGAGACCAGCGCAACCGTTCGGGCATCTCGGCGACGACACTCCGAAGAAGCTCATCGGGACCCTGATCCCCTCGATCGGCCGCATCGAGCTCCCCGAGCATCCGTCGCTCCCGTACGGCGGAACCGGGTTCGTCGTGGGCGACGGCCTGCTGATGACGAACCGGCACGTGGCCGACCTCTTCGCTCTCGGCCTCGGGCGGGAGGAGCTGTCGTTCCGACCGGGTCAGGGCGCCGGGATCGACTTCCTGCGCGAGCGGGACCGGACGGGATCGCTGCTCTTCGAGATCGTCGGCATCCTCCTCGTCCACCCCTTCTGGGACATGGCGCTGCTCAAGGTCGAGGGGCTCGGTGCCGTGCCGCCGTTGCGGCTGTCGGTGGCTGCCCCCGGCGAGCTGGAGGAGCGCGAGGTCGTGGTCATCGGCTATCCGGCGCTCGACACGCGCAACAACGTCGATCTCCAGAACCGGATCTTCGGCGGGGTCTTCAACGTCAAGCGGCTCCAGCCGGGCAAGCTGCGAAACCTCGCCGACATCCGAAGCTTCGGTCACGTGGTCCGGGCCGTGACGCACGACAGCTCCACGCTCGGCGGGAACTCGGGCTCGGCCGTGATCGACGTCGAGGACGGCCTGGTTCTCGCGCTCCACTTCGCGGGGCACTATCTCGAGGCCAACTACGCCGTTCCGGCGCACGAGCTCGCCCTCGACCGACGCGTCGTCGAGGCAGGCGTCAACTTCGACGGCGAGGTCGTCGGCACTGGCGTCTTGCCGTGGGATTCCTACTGGCTCGACGCCGACTCGACCGCGCGGCACACGGAGGTCGCCACGGTCGCCGGTGGGCCCGGGCAGCCGAGCGTCTCGGGCGCGGCGTCGGTCACGTCCGAGGCATCGGGGCTCAGCTGGTCGATTCCGCTCGAGGTGACGGTCCAGATTCGGCCTCAGGCTCCGACGCCGGTCGCCGCGGCCGCGGCGGATGCGGCGGTGGAAGCACTGGTCGAGCCGTTTCGGGACCTCGACTACTCGGGGCGGCCTGGCTACGACGATCGCTTCCTCGGGCTCCTGGTTCCCTTGCCCACCGTCACCGACGAGAGCGTGGTGTCGCGCCTCGACGACGGCACGCACGTCGTGCCGTACGAGCACTTCTCGGCTGTGGTGAACAAGGATCGCCGGCTCGCGCTGTTCACCGCGTCGAACGTCGACGCCGACCCTAGCCGCAAGGAGCCGGAGCTGGGGAAGGACTACAGCCGGAACGGCCTTGCGGGCCTCACGAACAAGGACGACGAGAAGTGGTTCACCGACCCGCGTATCCCGGCGCTTCATCAGCTCCCGGACCGCTTCTTCACCAAGGATCGCAAGTCGTTCGACCGAGGGCACATCGTGAGACGCGAGGACGTCGCGTGGGGCGACACGTACGACGAGGTGCGCCGCGCGAACGGCGACACCTACCACGTGACGAACTGCTCGCCGCAGATCGCGAGCTTCAACCGCTCCAACCTGCAGGGCGTGTGGGGAAAGCTCGAGAACCTGATCCTCAAGCAGGCCGAGAGCGAGCGCTACGCGCTTTTCGCCGGACCGGTCTTCCGACCCGACGATCGTTTCTTCCGAGGCGTCGACGACGAGGGGCCGGTGCACGTCCGGATCCCGCGCCAGTTCTGGAAGATCGTCGTCGCGCGGAAGGGCGACGAGCTGCAGACGTTCGCCTTCGTGCTCGACCAGGACCTCTCCGCCACGGATCTCGAGTCCGTCGTCATGGATCTCGAGTTCGTGGTCGACGAGCTCTGGCGGAGTCGCATGATCTCCCTTCCCGATCTGGAGCAGCTCGTCGCGCCGATCCGCTTCCCCGCCGAGCTCCACGACTCCGACCAGATCGACGCAGGCGGCGGCGAGGCGGTCCGGGCCGAGGCCGGCATCGAGAGCGTCGGCGGGTAAGCCGGCGATGAGGCTGACTCCGGAGGAATACACGGCGCTCGAGGACGCTCTGAACGACGCGTTCGTCAGTTACGACGACCTCGCTCTGGTAGCTCGTCGCGCCGGGTGGCAGATCCAGAGGGTCACCGAGCCCAAGGCGCTGCCGCAGGTCGTCCTCGCGGTCATCGAGTACGCGGAGGCGCGGGATGCCGTCGACGACCTCATCGCCGCGGCGCGGGCATCCAACACCGGGAACGAAAAGCTGCTCAAGGTCGCGGCGGCGATCGGCCTCGAGCCGGGCGGGGTGCCGCCCAGCCAGCTGACGCCCGACACGGCGCTCTCGAAGGTCGTGGACCACTTCGAGCGCATGGTGGACCCGAACCGCGGCATTGCCGACCTGGGCAGCTTCGCGGCACGGCTCCAGGAGCTCCTGGCTCAGGTATGTGCGGTTGAGCTCGGCGACGAATCGGGAACCGGGTTCCTGATCGGTCCGGAGACGATCCTCACGAACTACCACGTCGTCGAGAAGGCGATCACGCAGGCCTTCGACCCGGCCAACGTGCGCGTTCGGTTCGACTACCGTCGGCTGCGAGACGGCAAGACGACCAATGCCGGAGCCGAGTACTCGCTCGCGGACGGCTGGCTGGTGCACGCCGAGCCGTACAGCGCGGTCGATAAGAAGCCATACGACGAAGCCAGCCTTCCGGCGGAGAACGAGCTCGACTTCGCGGTGCTTCGAACCAGGGAGAAGATCGGGCTCCAGGCCCCGAGCGGCCCAGCCGAGACGCCACGAGGATGGGTGGCGCCGCGCGTCGCCCCCTACGACTTCCCGATCGACACCTTCCTGATGGTGGTACAGCACCCCTGCCACGACCCGATCTCGTTCGACGACGTCGACAATGCCGTCTACCGCGTTAACCCCAACCGAACTCGAGTCCACTACCGGACGAACACGATGCCGGGCTCGTCGGGATCTCCGGTCCTGAGCCGCACCCTCGAGCTGGTCGCGCTGCACCACGCTGGCGAGCCCGGGAGCCCCGACTTCGGACTCCCATGCCACAAGCGGGTCACACAGGCCTCGTACAACGAGGGGATTCCCATCGCCAAGATCCAGGCGCAACTCGCGAGCAACAACCTGTCCTGGGTGTTCGGCTCGGAGGCCCCGTGAGGCTGACGAACGAGTGGTTCAATGCCGTCGACGCGGCGCTGCTGGACGCCTTCACCAACCTCGACGACTACCTGCCGCTCTCCAGGCGAAGCTTCAACGTCCCGCTTGCCGAGATCACGGAGGACGCGACCGTGGTGGTGGTGGCGACGAGGGTGATCCAGTATGCGGAGAGCTGCGACGCGGTCGTCGAGCTGATCAGGGCTGCGAAAGCGCTCAGGCCCGGAAACCAGCTGCTGGCCGCGCTCGACGACTCGCGCGTCGCGTATGCGCCGTCCTCCTCCGAGCTCGTCAACGCCGGGCGGGGCGGGGGTCAGTTCAAGGACCAGCTCAAGGAAGCTCTCGGGAACCTGGACGTGCCGGGCATGCAGCTCGTGGCGGCTGACGAGCTCTCACGACTTCTCGAGGGCGCGTCCACCGAGGAGGCGAACACGCTCTATCTGGCCGTGCTCGGCAATCTCAAGACGAACCGGCCGGTCGAGGTCGTGGCGGAGCTCGCGCCGCTGGTCGCCACCTGTCTGCGGAGCCGAATCGGAGCAGGTACACGACCGGATGACCTCGACCTCGACCTTGCCCGCACGCGGCTTCGCCGCATCGACCTGTCCGGGCTGGACTTGCACGAGGCCGACCTCGCGTTCGGCGATTTGAGTCATGCCAAGCTCGAGAACAGCAATCTCTGGCGTTCGCGCGCGTACGCCGTGGACGTCACCGTCGCCGGCCTGTCGAGGTCCAACCTCGAGGAGGCTCGCTGGCACAAAGCCGTCGCCCGCGAGGCGAGGTTCCACAACTGCCGGATGATCTCCGTCTTCCTGAAGGACGCCGATCTCGAAGAGGCCGAGTTCCAGCAGTCACGGCTGCAGGGGGCGCACTTCGAGCGGGCGAACCTCACGCGTGCCCGCTTCGAGGAAGCGAACGTGGCCGACGCGGTGTTCACCGGGGCTACGATCAACGAGGCCGCAGCGGGGTCGTTGGCGAAGGCGAAGAACTGGAGGCAGGCGCGCTTCGATCCCGCGACGAAGGAGCTGATCGAGGCGAAGGCTGCGGAGTGACGGCGAGGCGGCGCCGTCGGGCGCGGCCGAGTTTCGGCCCGAGAGACGCGGGGTACCGTTCGAGCAAGAGTTGCGTACGCGCCCCACCCCCCGGCCATTGCGTTGAGGCAAGACGTTGGGACACGAAGCCCCAACCCCCTGGCGCTCAACCCACGGCGGCCAAACGGCAGGTCACGTACGCGCTACAAGGGTATGCCTCGGACGCGTTGCCGTCAACGACGCCGGCGCGTGCTCACGACTCCAGCTGAGCGACCATCGCCGACGCGAGCTCCACCGCGCGCGCTTCGTAGGGGGATGCCGGCGCCTCGGTACCCTCCAGGCCGCCGCCGTCCAGCTCCGCTAGCGCCGCTTCCGCCCTGGAGCTGATGCTCGAAAGTCCTTCGGTCGTCTCCGGATACAAGAGGCCCAGCCCCCGAATGTCGCCTTCCGAGAGTTCGATGCCCTCCGGGGTCGGCGAGCACGGGCTCGGATCGGACTTGTAGAAGAAGGACTCGAAGCGGTAGAGCATCACCGACGCCGGGTCGAACTCGCTGGCCACCGTGCCCGGCGACTCCTCGGTTCGCAGGTTGTGGTCGACCTTCCACTTCGGCCAGTTGTTGGGCTCGCCGGCGAGGTAGGTGTAGATCCCGGGGCGGCGCCCGCCGGAATCCGTGACGAAAACCCCGTTGGCGTTCTGCGTCGGAACATATCCCTCGTCGTCCTCCCATCGGAACTCCGCCTCGCACGGGCCGCGCATGTTCTGGTGCTCGTGCTGGAAGCCGAGCGCATGCAAGAACTCGTGGCGGACGGTGCCCTCCCAGTCCGGTGGGCGATTGGTCTTGAAGCCGCCGAGGTTCAGGCTCCGCTGATTGGGCCTGCCGCCGGCGAGATGCATGGGTGCGCCGATCGTCGCATCTGTGCTGTCTGTCCCGACCAGCGACCAGTAGCCGCCGAGATCGAAGCTGACCCGGATCTCAGCCTGGTACTCCGTGTCGGCCTCGGTCCACCGCCGGTGCCGTCCAGCAGCGTCGACGCCGAAGTCGAGCGTGAGGTTGGATGCGTTGCTGATCTGTTTCGTCGCGGTGACGATGTCGGCGTGCAGCGCGTCGTTGCCGTCCAGGAACGCCACCCGCACCGTCGAGCCGGGAGGCCAGCGGAGCACGTCGGACACGAGGAACTCGAGGCCGGTCGACGACTCCGCCATCCGCTTGCGCCATGCATCTCGCACCTCGATCGATGCGACGATCTCGTCCGGAAGGGACTCGAGCAGTGCCCCGCTCATGGATCTCCTTTCCGACCCGTCCACTGGTGCTCCACGCCGCGAGTGTCGTCAGAATCGTCCGCGGTTGAGACGGCAGTAGACACGCACTAGACACGCACTGACAGCGTGACGAACGCTACAAGAGCCGGGATCCGAAGGCAAGAAGGCGGGCGTTGAGGTGGAGTCATCGCTCCAGCTTTTCGCTTGGGCTGTGCTCGTCGATGTCGAGCGACGACAGTGGGCCGTGAAGGATTCGAACATTCCTGCAAATGAGGCTTTGCTTCATCTGGGGGGTGCACCGAGGGGGGCACGCTACGCGCATGAGCGGGTTCGTCTGACGCGTATGCGCTCGTCTCTGTGGTGCTACTTGTCGCTCGGGCGGTCGGCCGGGTAGATCCGGTAGCCGGGCAGGGTGCGATGCTCGAACGCGCTGTAGAACGGCTCGCTCTCGCTCACAGCGAGAAGATCCACCC
>JBOHBD010000050.1:0-2213 GCA_050698195.1 Gaiellaceae bacterium | reverse complement strand
GCGTCAGGAAGTCCTCGTACATGATCTCCACGATCGGGCGCATCCCCTGCATCGCCGCGCCGATGCCGCTGCCGACGATCGCCATCTCCGAGATGGGCGTGTTCCGGACGCGTCTGGGCCCGAACTCGTCGAGAAGACCCTGTGTCACCGCCATCGAGCCGCCCATCTCGGCGATGTCCTCGCCCATCAGGAACACGTCCTCGTCCTCGCGGAGCGCGCGCGTGAGCGCGTCTCGCACCGCCTCGCGGTAGGTGAGCTCAGGCATAGACGTACTTCAGCGCGTCTTCGGGGGAGGGGTCCGTCCCCGCTTTGGCGAACTCGACCGCTGCCTCGACCTCGGCCGTCACCTCCGCGTCGATCGCGGCAGCCTCCTCGTCGGCGAGCTCGAGCCGGGCGCGCAGGAGCTCGATCGGATCCTTCGTCTCGCGCTCGCGCTTGAGCTCGTCTTTGTCGCGGTACACCTGCGGGTCGCCGACGTAGTGACCGGTGAGCCGGTGCGTGCGCAGATGGAGCAGCACGGGGCCCTTGCCGGACAATGCGTGCTCCCGCGCCGCGAGCGCGGCGAGGTAGACGGCCTCGACGTCCTGGCCGTCGGCCTCGATCAGCTTCATGCCGTAGGCGAGAGCGCGCTTCCCGAGCTCGTCGACGGGAAGCGGCGAGTGCTGCTTCGCAGGGGTGGACTCGGCCCAGCCGTTGTTCTCGAGCACGAAGACGACAGGGACCTTCCACAGCTGTCCCAGGTTGAGCGACTCGTGGAACGTCCCGGCGTTCGTGGCCCCGTCCCCGAAGAACGCGACCGCGACGCGCTGCTCGCCCCGAAACTGGAACGCGAGAGCCGACCCGACGATGGCCGGGATCCCTCCGGCGACGACGGCGTTCGCGCCGAGGTTCCCGACCTCGAGGTCGTAGAGGTGCATCGACCCGCCGTAGCCCTGCGAGCAGCCTTCGACCTTCCCGTAGAGCTCGGCCATGATCCGCTCCACCGCCGTGCCCTTGGCGATCGCATGCCCGTGCGCGCGGTGCGTCGAGGCGATGACGTCCTCGCGCTCGAGAGCCGCACAGACGCCGGTGGCGACGGCTTCCTGCCCGATCGCGACGTGGAGAAAGCCCGGGAGCTCGCCCGCGCGGAAGCGCTCTTCCACCTTCTCCTCGAAGCGGCGGATGAGCAGCATCTCGCGGAAGAACCTCCGCAGCACCTCGTCCGAGACGCGTCTGCCTCCGGACCCGGCCCTCTCCTCGACCGTTGCCATCGACCGGCCATTATGCTGATCCGCCGATGCGGGCCGCCGACCAGTGGAGACAGATCGAGCGAGCCCTCGACGCCGGCTGGGAGGAAGTGCGCCTCTCCTTCGTCGTCGAGGACTCGGGAGCCGCCGACGGAGCCGCGGCGGCCCTGGCCCCACTCGGGCCGGGGAGAGCCGGCGACGAGCTTCGCTTCCAGGTGCTTCGGCGTGGCGGTGGGCCGGAGAAGCTCCGGAACCTCCTCGAGCGCCTCGACGGCAAGCGGCTCTGGGGCACTCTCAGCCTCGTCGACGCTCGCGTCGCACCGCGCGCTGCCACTGCCGACACCGCGCAGCGCGAGCAGCGCGGCCTCGTCGCGGATTGGGACGCGGCCATGGCCGAGCTTCCGCCCGGCTGGCGCGACCTCCTCTGCGAGCTCGAGCTCGAGTCGACCGACCTCCTCCCGCGCGCCGCCCTGCTCGGAGCTCCGCTGAACCCGACCCGCAACCCGGACGCGATCGCGCTGCGCTTTCGCGTCTCGGAGCGCGGAGCTGGAGGCTACGGCGCCTCCGCGGGCATGGCGCGCCGCTGCCTCGAACGGATCGACGGGGCCGGCATCGCCGGTCGCGTGCGCGTGCTCGACGGGCTCTCCAACACGGACAACGTGAGCACGCAGGGCGCCGTCTGGCGGATCGCCGGTCGCTCGGTGTAAGGCCTCGTCGGGGGTCGACCCCCGCCGTGAGCCGGTTTCACCTAGGCGCGCAGCTCCGCGCCGAAGCGGTCTGCGAGAGCGGCGACGATGCGTCCCCGCAGCTCGTCCGCCTGCTCGTCCGTGAGCGTCCCCTCCGGCGACTGGAAGGAGAGATGGATCGCGACCGACTTGCGCCCTTCTCCGACCTGCTCTCCGCGGTAGACGTCGAAGACACGAGCCTCGCGGAGGACGGGCCCGGCGGCGTCGCGGGCGGCGTCGACGAGCGCCTCCACCTCGACAT
>JBOHBD010000049.1:0-6216 GCA_050698195.1 Gaiellaceae bacterium | reverse complement strand
ACCGCGACCCGACCGTGCGCCCGTACTTCGACCGGGTCAAGGCCGGGGCTCGCGGCGTGCAGATGCGGTTCCTCCGTGGCGACTACGCCATCGTGCTCTCGCAACTCGCGGGCAACGGCGTCGAGGCGGACATCGTCTTGCTCGACCTCGGGCTCTCGTCGATGCAGGTCGACCGCCACGACCGCGGGTTCTCGTACGCCACCGATGCGCCGCTCGACATGCGCATGGACCCCTCGGACGAGCCCAGCGCCGCAGAGGTCGTCAACACCTGGGACGAGCGGGAGCTGGCCACGATCTTCCGGCGGTACGGCGAGGAGCGCTACGCGCGCCAGATCGCACGCGGGATCGTGCGTCGGCGTGAGGAGAAGCCGATCGAGCGCACCGGCCAGCTCGTCGACGTCGTGCGTTCCTCGATTCCCGCTCCGGCGCGATTCGGCGAGGGCCATCCCGCGAAGCGGATCTTCCAAGCGCTCCGAATCGAGGTCAACCACGAGCTCGACTCTCTGGCAGCCGGGCTGCCCGCGGCGTTCGAGATGCTTCGTCCGGGAGGACGGCTCGCGGTCATCAGCTTCCACTCGCTCGAGGATCGGATCGCGAAGCGCTTCCTCCGCGACCGAGCGCGCGGGTGCACATGCCCGCCGGAGCTCCCGGTCTGCGTGTGCGGGCACGAGCCCGAGCTTCGAATCCTCACGCCGAAGCCGGTTCGGCCGTCCGCTCGCGAGACCGATGCGAACCCGCGCGCGTCGTCTGCCCGCCTCCGCGCGGCGGTGAAGGTGTAGCCATGTCGTCTGTCGCGCACAGGGCGCACGCGCGCCGTCCGCGCACACGGGCACGGGGGCGGGCGAAGCCACGTGTGCTCGGTGGCGGCGTCCTCTGGATCGTCCTCTTCGCGGGGCTGCTCGCAGGCGTCGTGGCGGTCAACGTGACCGTGCTCCGCCTGAACGTCGAGCTCGATCGAGTGGGCGAGGAGCGTTCTCAGCTCAAGGCCGACATCGCCGGCCTCCGCGCCGAGCTCTCGAGTGCATCGGCCACAGCCCAGATCGAGCGGCTCGCCAGGAACGAGCTCGGTCTCGTCGCGAGCGATCCCGAGACGACGACGTTCGTCCGGCTCCGCCGGTGAGACGGAAGAGGGCAGACAGGCGCATCGCCCTGCTCGCGGGCGCCTTCGTCGTGCTGCTCGGCGTCGCGTTCGGCCGGGCGTTCTGGCTCCAGGTCGTGAACGGAGATGCGTACGCGGCGATGGCGGTCCGCCAGCACCGCGAGACGATCGTCGTCCCCGCGGGGCGCGGGACGATCTTCGACCGCAAAGGGGAGCCGCTCGCGATCGGCGAGCAGGCGACGACGGTGTACGCGAACCCGCGGCAGGTGGACAACCCGCGCCAGCTGACGCTTGCCGCCGCGAAATCTCTCGACGTCGAGCCAGCCGACGTCTGGGCGCTGCTCACGGATCGCTCGCGGGGGTTCGTGTACGTCGCCCGCAAGGCCGACCCAGCCAAGGCGGCGAGGCTCGAGGAGCTCGGGTTCACCGGCCTCGGCTTCTATCCCGAGGAGCTGCGGACGTACCCGCAGCGTCGCGTCGCGTCGCAGCTCATCGGCTACGCGGGACTCGACAACAAGGGGCTCGAGGGCCTCGAGCGCTCGCTCGACAAGGCCCTCGCGGGCAAGCCCGGGAGCAAGACCATCGTGAAGGACCCGATCGGACGCGCGCTCGACGTCGTCTCGACGATCCCGGAGACGCCCGGCCGAAATGTGCGGCTGACCGTCGACCATCAGATCCAGGCGAACGCCGAGGCCGTGCTCGAGGAGACCGTGCGCCGGTACGGGGCCCGGGCGGCGTCGGCGATCGTGATGGATCCACACTCCGGAGCGGTGCTCGCCATGGCCGTTGCGCCGGGCTTCAACGCGAACCGCTTCCCGACGACGCGGGCCGATCGCCGGCGCAACCGGGCGGTGACGGACACCTACGAGCCCGGCTCGACCTTCAAGCTCGTGACGGTCGCCGCTGCCCTCGAGGAGGGCATCGTCGATCCCGGGACCTCGTTCCGGCTGCCGCCCACGCTCAGGGTCGCCGACCGCGTGATCCACGAGTCCCACACGCGCGGAACGGAGCGGATGACGGTGCGGGCGATCGTCGAGCGCTCCTCGAACATCGGCACGATCACGATCGGCCAGCGGCTCGGGGAGGGTCGCCTCGCGTACTGGATCGATCGGTTCGGGTTCGGTCGGCCGACCGGCATCGACTTCCCCGGCGAGTCGCCCGGGTTCGCGCTCCCGCTCGATCAGTGGTCCGGCTCGACGATCGGAACCGTGCCCATCGGGCACGGGATCGCGGTCACGCCGATCCAGATGGCGAGGGCGTACGCCGCAATCGCGAACGGCGGCGTCCTCGTCGAGCCGCACCTCGTCGAGCGGGTGGACGGACAGCCGGTGAAGCAGAAGCGGGGCAAGCGGGTCGTCTCGCGCGACGTCTCGAAGAAGATGCTGTCGATGCTCCGCGGCGTCGTCGTCGAGGGGACCGGCACCGAGGCGGCGATCCCGGGGTACACGGTGGCCGGGAAGACCGGGACCGCCGCCAAGATCGATCCCAACGGCCGCTACTCCCACTCGCGGTACGTGGCCTCGTTCGTCGGGCTCGTGCCGGCGACGAAGCCACGACTCGTGATCATGGTCGTGGTCGACGAGCCGAGCGGCTCGATCTACGGCGGAACCGTCGCCGCGCCCGCCTTCAAGCAGATCGCGCGCTTCAACCTGCAGCATCTGGAAGTCCCCCCCGACGCGCCGCGGCCTCCCTCCGGACTCGACGGCTGAGTCCCTCTGCCGTTCGTCTAGCCTTCGATCGAAGTGGAGCTCGAGGCCCTGATCCGGGCGCTCGCCCCGAGCGAGGTGACCGGAGCCCGGCCGGTCGCGATCGGCGACCTCGCCTACGACACGCGGCGGGTCACGAAGGGCGCGCTCTTCTTCTGCGTCCGTGGCGACCGCGTGGACGGCCACGAGCTCGCGTGGGAGGCCGTGGAACGAGGAGCCGCAGCGGTCGTCGTCGATCACCCGCTCGGTGTGGACGTGCCGCAGCTCGTCGTGCCCGAAGTCCGGGCTGCGATGGCCGTCGCGGCGGACGCGTTCTTCGGAGAGCCCACGAAGAGCCTCGAGGTCGCCGGCGTGACCGGGACGAACGGGAAGACGACGACCACCTTTCTGCTCCAGTCGATGCTCGCCGCAGCCGGGCGGCGGCCCGGTCTCGTCGGGACGGTCGAATGGGTCGTGGGCGGCGAGCAGCGACCCGCCCCGTTCACGACGCCGGAGGCGGTCGATCTCCAGCGACTCTTCCGCGAGATGCTCGACGCAGGCGACATGAGCGCCGCGGTGGAGGCCTCGTCACACGGCGCCGCGCTCAGACGGCTCGACCGGGTGAGGTTCGACGCGCTCGTCTTCACAAACCTGAGCCAGGACCACCTCGATCTCCACGGCTCGATGGAGGAGTACTTCCAGGCGAAGAGGCGCCTCTTCACCGGGCCGCAGCCGCCGCCTGCCGCCGTGAGCCTCGGCGACGACTGGGGGCGCCGCCTCGCGGGCGACCTCGCCGCTGCGCACCGGGCACCGCTCGTGACGTTCGGGCTCGACGAGGGTGCCGACGTGCGACCCGAGCGATTGGAGCTGGCTCCGCACGGAAGCCGGTTCCGTGCGGCGGGCTTCGAGATCGAGACGTCCCTGCCCGGGCCCTTCAACGTCGAGAACGCCCTCGGCGCGGTGGCTGCGGGTCTCCTCCTCGATGTCGACGAGGCCGCGATCGTCGAGGGCATCGCGCGTGTCACGGACGTTCCGGGACGCTTCGAGGCGATCGACGCCGGCCAGCCCTTCACCGTCGTCGTCGACTACGCGCACACGCCCAACTCGCTCGAGACCGTGCTGCGTGCAGCGCGCGGGCTCGGCGACGGGAAGGTGATCGCGGTCTTCGGGGCGGGGGGTGACCGCGACCGCGGGAAACGGCCGTTGATGGGCAAGGTGGCGGCAGAGCTCGCCGATGTCGTGATCGTGACGTCGGACAACCCGCGCTCCGAGGATCCCCTGGCAGTCATCCAGGACGTTCTCCAGGGCGCGGGGCTGGACATCGAGATCGATCCCGACCGGCGCTCGGCCATCCGGCGCGCGATCGGACTGGCGGAGGAAGGGGATGTCGTCGTCGTCGCCGGGAAGGGGCACGAGCAGGGACAGGAGATCGCCGGAACCGTCCACCCGTTCGACGACCGTACGGTGGCACGCGAGGCGCTGGCGGAGCTGCGCGCCTCGCGCTGAGCCGACTGTGGACACATTCGCACGCATTCGTCACGCCTCGGGTACATGTCCAGGGTCAGACCCTGAGACATGGCCGCGTGGAGACATTGGCGCCGTTTTGACACACCTTGAGTTTCCAGGCACCAGGACAGGTCTGCAGGAGCCGAGACGATGATTCCGCTCGGCTGGGAGCAGATCGAAGCGCTCGGGCTCGGGAGGCTCGAAGGGAGCGTGCCGTGGGGGCAGATCTCTCGCATCGTGGCCGACTCGCGCGAGGTCCGACCCGGAGATCTCTTCGTGGCGCTCAACACGGGTGTCCGGTACGTGGAGGACGCCCGCTCGCGCGGGGCCGGGACGCTCGTCCCGGACGACCAGGAGGCCGCTCTTGCTGCGCTTGCATCGCTCGTTCGTTCGAAGAGCGAGGCGCGCGTCGTCGCGGTCGTCGGCTCGGCCGGAAAGACGTCGACGAAGGACATCCTGGGCGCGCTCTGCGCACCCCACGCCTCGACGATCTCGGCAGAGAAGAGCCTCAACAACGAGATCGGCCTGCCGCTGACCGTCTGCAGGCTCGAGCCGGAGACGGAGATCCTCGTCACCGAGATGGGCATGCGTGGAGTCGGGCACGTGGCGGCGCTCTGCGCGATCGCGCGACCGGATCTCGCCGTCGTCTCCCACATCGGCCCCGAGCATCTCGAGCTGCTCGGGAGCCTCGACCGCGTCGCGGAGGCGAATGCGGAGGCGGTCGCGGCCCTGCCGCCGGGTGGCGTCGCCGTCGTCCCGGTCGACGTCCCCGAGCTCGAGCCCTTCCTCCACCGCGCCGACATCGAGCAACGTCGCTTCGATCCGGCCGATGCAGAGCTCACCGGCTGCCACGGGCGCTTCCGACTCGACGGCCGGGTCGTCGAGCTCGAGCTGCCGTTCACGCAGCGCCATCATGCGGTCAACACGCTCGCCGCGCTCCACGCGTACGCGGCGCTCGGGCTTCCACTCGATCGCGCCGCGGAGGGCGCGGACGGGATCCAGCTCTCTCCGTGGCGGGGCGAGGAGCTCCAGCTTCCGGGCGGGGGCTTCGTCGTCAACGACGCCTACAACGCGAACCCGGACTCGATGCACGCGGCCATAGCGCATCTCGCCGAACGCGCCGGAGACCGTCGCCGTGTCGCCATCCTGGGCGAGATGGCCGAGCTCGGCGAGTCCTCGCAGGGGTACCACGAGCAGGTCGGTCACCTCGCCGCGGATCTCGGCGTGGACGTCATCGGGGTCGGCGAGCCCGCACGGGCGTACGGCCCGGCGGTCTGGGCGGCAGGGGTGGAAGAAGCCGTGCAGGCGGCGCGCGCCTACCTCCGCCCGGGCGACGCGGTGCTCGTCAAGGCCTCACGAGCGGTCGGTCTCGAAGGCATCGCGGACGAGATCGCGAACTTCGCTCGAGCATGGTCCCAGTCCTGATCGCCGGCCTGCTGGCGATGGTCGCTGCCGTCGTCATCGGGCCGAAGTTCATCGAGACGCTGCGCGCGAGGAACCTCGGGCAGCAGATTCGGGCCGAAGGGCCCGCGGCACACGTCGTCAAGCAGGGGACGCCGACGATGGGCGGGCTCCTGATCGTCGGGTCGGCTGTGATCCCCTTCCTCGCCCTCTCGCAGTACCGGGCGGAGGCCCTGACCGTTCTCTTCATCACCCTCGGCTGCGCGGCGATCGGGTTCGCCGACGACTACCTGAAGCTGCGCCAAGGGAGGTCGCTCGGCCTGCCCGGCCGCTGGAAGATGGTCCTCCTCATCGCGGTGACGGTCGTCGCGGCGATCCTGCTGCAGGAGACGGAGTCGTTCTCGACCTCGATCTACGTCCCGCTGGCCGGGTGGAACCTCGACCTCGGCCTTCTCTACTACCCCTTCCTCTTCGTGGTCATCGCCGGAACCGTCAACGGGGCGAATCTCACCGACGGGATCGACG
>JBOHBD010000048.1:0-23552 GCA_050698195.1 Gaiellaceae bacterium | reverse complement strand
GCCCAGGAGCTGCACCCGGGCGGCAACCTGCTGCGGCGGGTCCGCATCCGGCACGGCGAGCGGGCCGGCGCGGCCGACGTCGTGGTGCGGGCCGAGTACGAGGTCGGCATGCAGGACCAGGCCTTCCTCGGCCCCGAGTCGGGTATCGCGATGCCGGACGGCGAGGGCGGTGTCGACATCCACGTGGCCACGCAATGGCTCCACGTCGACCGCGACCAGGTCGCGCCCTGCCTCGGGCTCGAGCCGGAGATGGTGCGCATCCACCTGGCCGGGGTCGGAGGCGCGTTCGGCGGGCGTGAGGATCTCTCGATCCAGGTACACGCCGCGATTCTCGCGCTGCGCACGAGCCGGCCGGTGAAGATGGTCTACAGCCGCGAGGAGTCGTTCGTCGGCCACATCCACCGCCATCCCGCACGTATCTGGGCCGAGCATCGGGCGACGCGAGCGGGGCAGCTCGTCGCGGTGCAGGTGCGGATCCTCCTCGACGGAGGCGCGTACGCGTCGAGCTCAGAGGCCGTGCTCTCGAATGCGTGCGCGTTCGCCGTCGGCCCGTACGCGGTCGAGAACGTGCTCGTCGACGGCCTGGCCGTCTACACGAACAACCCGCCCTGCGGCGCGATGCGGGGCTTCGGCGCGGTGCAGTCGTGCTTCGCCGCGGAGGCGCAGATGGACAAGCTCGCGGCCGAGCTGGGGATCGATCCCGTCGAGCTCCGGCTGCTGAACGCGCTCGAGCCCGGCGGTGCGCTTCCGACTGGCCAGGTCCTCACGGGCTCGCTCCCGACCAAAGACGTGATCCGCCGCACGGCCGCGCTGCCCGTCCCCGAGCCGGAGGAGCTGCCGCGAGACGCGATCCGGCTTCCCGGAGGCGCCGGCAACACGACTCGCGGGGAGGGTGTGCGTCGCGGCATCGGGTTCGCGGTCGGATTCAAGAACATCTGCTACTCGGAGGGGTTCGACGACTACTCCGCGGCTCGTGTGCGCCTGCTCGCGGACGGGAGTGCCGAGATCCACTGCGCCGCCGCCGAGGTCGGACAGGGCGTCTCCGACGTCATCCTGCAGGTCGCGCGGCTGGAGCTCGGAACCGAGGACGTCGCCCTCGCCTCGGGATCGACCGCCGACGTCGGGTCGGCGGGCTCGTCGTCCGCGTCGCGCATGACCTGGATGGCCGCAGGAGCGGTGCAGCTCGCCTGTCGCGCCGCGCTCGAGGAGCGGGAGCGCAGCGGTTGCGACGAGGTCGACGTCGAACGCGTCTACCGCCACCCGCGTACGTTCCCGCTCGATCCCGAGACGGGCCAGGTGCAGGGCGAGCGCTCCCACGTCGCCTTCGCCGTCGCCGCGATGCAGGTCGTCGTAGAGGTGGACGTCGACCTCGGGCTCTCGCGGGTCGTCTGGATCGGCACTGCCCAGGACGTCGGCCACGCGCTGAACCCGCTTGCCGTCGAGGGTCAGATCGAGGGCGGCACCGCGCAGGGGCTCGGCCTCGCGCTGATGGAAGAGATCGAGACCTCGGACGGCGTGATCGTCAACCCGAACTTCACCGACTACCTGATCCCGACGTTCCTCGACATGCCGCCCGTCGTCTCCGAGCTCGTCGAGGTGCCGGAGCCTGATGCGCCCTACGGCGTCAAGGGCGTGGGCGAGCCGCCGACCGTCGTCTCGACCGCGGCGATCGTCGCGGCGCTCCGCGACGCCACCGGCCGCGAGCTCACCCGGGTGCCCGTCCGCCCCGACGACATCGTCGGGCTCTGAAAGCGCTCACCAGCGCACACGCAGGCGCCGATCCGAATGCGCTGCGAAGCGGACGCCTTCAGGGATTTTTCGCGACCGGGATCCGCGCGAGCGGATTCCGCTCTTGCGCAAGCCACCAGCGCTGATCTGAAGCCGCTGCGACGCGGCCGCGAAGCGGACGCCTTCAGGGATTTTTCGCGACCGGGATCCGCGCGAGCGGATTCCGGTCTTGCGCAAAAGAAAGGGCCCCTGCGGGCCCTTTCTTCCTCGGATGGATCGAGGTGACGGATCAGCGGGACTGCAAGCGGAAGAGCGAGATCCTGTAGGCGCTGATCCTGTGCGCCTTGACGACCTGCGCGACGACGTGCGGGTTCACGATCTGCGCCCTGACCTGCGGCTTGAACTGCGCGACGATGCGAGGCTTGACGACCTGCGCGCTGACGACCTGCGCCTTCAACTGCGGCTGCACCTGAGCGACGTTCCCGGCCGCCGCTACCGATGGGGCTACGCCGACCACGGCGACGACTCCGATGAGGGTGACGATGCGCTTCATGGTGTGCTCCTTTCCCGTCCGATCCGTCATGACCTGAGACTAGGACCCCTGGCGCCCCGCGTCGTTCGTCCGCGCGACGTTGCGAGTGTCACGCTCGTGACACAGACTTGGGAGCCGTGGACTGGCCGCTCCTCGCCGACCTTCCGCCGGACGACGTTCGCCAGTTGCTCGCGGTCGCCCGCCGGCGCACGTTCGCGAAGGGGGAGGTCGTCTTCCACCGAAGCGATCTCGCCGACTCGTTGCACCTGGTCGTCCGCGGACGGTTCGCCGCACGGGTCACGACACCGCACGGGGACAGCGTCCTGCTCGAGGTGGTCGGGCCGGGTCAGGCCTTCGGGGAGCTGGCGCTCCTACTGGCCGGCGCGCGTCGGTCGGCGACGGTCTCGGCGCTCGAGGAGGGCGAGACGCGCTCCGTCTTCCGCGATGACTTCGCCGTGCTCCAGCGGAGCCACCCGGGCGTGAAGGACGTCCTGCTACGGCTGCTCGCCGAGCAGCTGCGACGCGCGAGCGACAGGATCGTCGAGGCGCACTACGTCGACGCCGACACGCGCGTGCGGCGGCGTCTCCACGGACTCGCCGAGATCTACGGCGACCCGACCGGAGATGCGGTCGTGCCGCTCACCCAGGAAGACCTGGCGGCGATGGCCGGTACCTCGCGGGCGACCGTCAACCGCGTCCTGCGCGAGGAGCAGGAGGACGGGGCGGTCGCGGTCCGGCGCGGTCGCGTGACGCTCCTCGACGTCGAGGCGCTCGGGCGCCGCTGCCGTTTCGGTACCTAACGCGAGAGGTCGTCGACGAGGGTGCCGAGCAGCCGGTAGAAGCGCTGCGTCGCCGGCACGCTGAGCCGCTCGCCGGGAGCGTGCGGCCCGACGATCTCGGGACCGAGCGAGATCATCTCGACGCCGGGGAGCTTGTCGCCGATGACGGCGCACTCGAGCCCACCGTGGACGACGCGCAGCTCGGGGTCGGCTCCGAACTGCCGCTCGAAGGTCTCGCGAGCGACGGCGAGGAGCCGCGAGTCGAGCTCGGGTCGCCAGGGCGGGTACGAGCGGAGGATCTCGACGTCCGCGCCCGCGAGCTGCGCCGCCGCCTCGATCGTGGCGACGACGTCGTCGAGCGCCGGCGCGCTCGCGCTCCTGGTCATCGAGGCGAGCGTGAGGACGCCGTCGGTCGTGTGCGCGACGTTGAGGCTCGTGCTCGTCTCGACGTTGCCGGGGAGGCTCGGGCTCATGGCGACGACGCCGCTGGGGAGAGCCGACAGGAGCGCCAGCGCTCGCGCGCTCGCCGCCTCGTCCGCTGCGTCCTCGGCAGCGACTCGCTCGATCGAGAGCGTCAAGGCGTCGTCCGTCCCCGCGTACTGGTCGCCGAGGGCGGCGAGCTCCGTGCGTGCCGCTTCTCGGAACGCGGGCTCCGCCTCGGGTGTGAGCGCGATCGCCGCTCGGGCGTCGCGCGGTAGCGCGTTCCGGCTCACACCTCCCTCGAGACTCGCGAGCCTGAGCGGTGCACGCCCGAGCACGCGCCCGAGCGCCTTGATCGCGTTGACGCGCCCCTTGGCGATGTCACCGCCCGAGTGGCCGCCGCGGGCGCCCCCGAGCGCCACCTCGAGCATCACATGCTCCCGCGGTAGCCGTTCGAGAGGGAGCCGAAGCCGCGTGAACGTGTGCGTGCTCCCCGCGCAGCCGATCGTGATCGCCGTGTCGCTCGTCCCGTCGAGGTTGACCAGGAGCCGGCCCTCGACGAACGAGGGGTCCAGCGCCTTGGCCCCGTCCAGGCCCTGCTCCTCCGACACCGTGAGCAAGAGCTCGAGCGGGCCGTGCGCGAGCACTGGGTCGTCCGCCACGGCCATCGCCGCCGCGACCCCGATGCCGTTGTCGGCGCCGAGCGTCGTCCCCTCCGCGACCACCCAGTCGCCGTCGAGGACGACGTGGATTCGCCCTGCGCGCGGGTCGAAGGGGCTGTCGGGGTCGCGCTCGCAGACCATGTCCAGGTGCGCCTGGAGAACCACGATCGGCGCGTCCTCCCGGCCTGCGGAGGCAGGCACCCGCACGATCACGTTCCCCTCTCGATCGACGTCACGCTCCAAGCCGCGCTCCTCCGCCCACGCGAGGACGTGGTCGCGCACCTCCGCTTCCTGCTTCGGGGGGCGTGCGATCCGCGTCAGCTCCGAGAAGCGCTCCCACACTTCGGCCGGCTCGAGCCCGGACAGGACCTGGGTCGCGCTCACCGGCGGAGCGTGAGTGCCGCGCCGACGAACAGGAGCCCGATCCCGAGCACGCGTGGCCAGCTGACCCCGATTCGCTCGACGCCGAACAGGCCGTACCTGTCGATGACCGCCGCGAGCGCGAACTGCGCGGCGATGAGGACGGACGTGGTCGCCAGCACGCCGATGCGGGGCCCGGCGACGGTGATCGCGAACACGATGAAGACGCCCATCACGCCGCCGATCA
Organism: Gaiellaceae bacterium; assembly: GCA_050698195.1. Classification (GTDB taxonomy): domain Bacteria; phylum Actinomycetota; class Thermoleophilia; order Gaiellales; family Gaiellaceae; genus GMQP-bins7. The sequence goes on along the minus strand of JBOHBD010000048.1, from coordinate 18,824 downwards.
GCTGCCACTTCGGCCCCGCGATCGCATCGCCGACACCACCCACTGAGCGGCGCACGAGGAGGAGCGCGGCGATCGCGACGAATCCGCCGACGACGGCGGCCGTCGTCAGCGCGTCGAGGCTGCCGACGCGGTCACCGAGCCGTCCCTGGACGGCGATCTGAATCGCGCCGCCCAGACCCGCCGCGAAGGCGAGGAGGGCTGCCAGACCGGTCGAGCTCACGGCGCGGACGCTATACGCTCACGCTCTCTCCCAACCGAAAGGGGCGTTCGGTGATCAGAGTCTTCGTCGTCTACGAGCGGGAGCCGGGTCCCGAGCGGTACGAGCAGCATGCCGAGCTCTGTCGCAAGGTCGAGGGAGGGACGTTCCGGCACGGGAAGGTGTTCGGAGCGCCGATGGGCGAGCCGCGCTTCCGCTACTACGCCGAGTGGGAGTTCCCCGACATGGAAGCGTTCGAGGCAGCGGCGGGAACGCCCGAGTTCATGGAGACGGGGAAGGACGGGATGGCGATGGGCATCCCGTTCCACGTGCACTTCGCCGAGATCGAGTAGTGGCCGAGCCGACGCATCCTCGTCCCCGCGATCCCGCCGAGCTCGGGTTCGAGGCGATCGTCTACGAGAAGGCGCCGCCGCGCGCGACGATCAGGCTCAACCGGCCCGACGTCCTGAACGCGTTCGACTTCCGGATGCTGCGGGAGATCGCGAGAGCCTGCGAGGACGCGTCCTGGGACGACGACGTCAAGGTGGTCGTCGTGACCGGCGCGGGGCGCGCATTCTGCGTCGGCGCCGATCTCCGTTCCTGGGACGAGGACTACCTCGGCAAGCCGACGGACTACTGGAAGTGGTTCGGGGCGTTCAAAGACGTCCACGACCGGCTGCGCGAGATCGGCAAACCGACGATCGCGCGGATCAACGGGATCGCGGTGGGAGGCGGGAACGAGCTGCAGATGGCGTGCGACCTCGCGGTGATGGTCGACACCGCGTTCATCCGGCACGTCGGCCTCGAGCACGGATCGGTGCCTGCCGGAGGCGCGACGCAGTGGCTGCAGCTCATGGTCGGGGACCGGCGCGCCCGGGAGATCGTCTTCCTCTGCGAGGAGCTCCCGGCGGCGCAGGCCGCCGCGTGGGGGCTCGTCAACAAGGCCGTGCCGGAGGGCGAGCTCGACGCCGCCGTCGACGACTGGGTCGAGAAGCTGGCGACGAAGCTCCCGCAAACGACCCGGTACGCGAAGCAGCAGCTCAACGTCTGGCGCGATCTCGCCTGGCACCAGACCGTGGGGCATGCCCGTGACTGGCTCTCGCTCTCGATGCTCGGGGAGGAAGCGCAGAGCGCGGTGCGCGCGTTCCTGAGTCGGGACAGATCGTGAGCCGGCGCCCGCCGATGCTCGGGCCCGCCCCAACTGTGCGAGGAGGCGTTAAGGCCGGCTAAAGGCTGTCGCGTCGGCGGGCGGCGCTCAGGGCACCGTTAGGCAGCCTTGACCCCGCCGAGGACGATCTCCCCGTGTCGATGGAGACGTTCTCGATTCGGCCCTGGCGCGAAAACGGCGAGACCGGGCCCGGTGGCGGGACTCCGGAGCTGCACGGCGTCGTGCAGCGGCTCGGCTCACCAGAGCCCCAGCCCTTCCGGAACGGCTCCGAGCTTCTCGAGCGCCTGCTGGCTGCGGTGCAGGGGCGGGGAGAGGGGCGCCGGCCCGTGTGAGGCGGCTCGGAATGAACGCCGACCGCCTCCTGCGGGCCGCCTCGGTCACGCCCGCACGACCGCGTTCGGACGGCCTACTTGGTCGACGCGAGTCGAGTACGCTCGCGTCGTGGCCGAGGTGCTCACCTCGCGGGCTGGAGCGGTGCTCACGATCACGCTCAACCGGCCCGACGTCTACAACGCGTTCAACCGGGCACTGCACGCGGCGCTAAGGGAGGCGCTCGAGGAGGCTGCCGACCCGGAGGTGCGCGCGGTCGTCGTAACGGGCGCGGGACGCGGGTTCTGCTCGGGGCAGGACCTGAAGGAGTTCCAGGCGCTTCCCGGCGGGATCCGCGACGCCCTCGAGGAGACGTATCACCCGAACATCCGCGCGATCCGGTCGCTCGAGAAGCCCGTGCTCGCCGCGATCAACGGTCCGACTGCGGGCGCCGGTCTCTCGCTCGCATGCGCCTGCGACGTTCGCATCGCGTCGGATGCGGCCAACTTCGTCCCGGGATTCATCGGGATCGGGCTCGTACCCGACTCGGGCGGCTCGTGGTTCGTCCACCGCGTCCTGGGCTTCGCGAGGGCATTCGAGTGGATGGTCTCGAACCGGCCTCTGAGTGCGGAGGAGGCGCTCGCCTGGGGGCTCGTCTCCGAGGTCGTCCCGGCCGAGCGGTTCCAGGAGCGGGTGGCTGAGCTCGCCGCGTGGTACGCCGACCTGCCGACGCGCGGGGTCGCGATGACGAAGCAGCTCTTCGAGCACGCCCACACCGCCTCGCTGGACGACCAGCTCGAGCTCGAGGCGGAGCTCCAGCAGGCGGCGACCTCGACCGAGGACTTCGGCGAGGGGGTCCAGGCGTTCCTCGAGAAGCGGCTGCCTGCGTTCCGCGGGCGCTGAGGGGTTTCGCGGATGAGCGTCGATCTGCTCGGAGAGGCACGCAGACGGCTCGACGGGGGCGATCCTCGCTCTGCGCATCGCCTCGCTGCACGCGCGCTCGAAGCGGGCCGACGGTCGGAGTCGCCCAAGGCGACCGCGGCGGCGGCGCAGATCGTGGCGGAGTGCCTCTACGTCACGGGTGACGTCTCGAGTGCGCGACCGCTCGCCGCCGAGGCGCTCGAGCTCAACGAGTCGATCGGCGATCCCGTCGCGCTGGCGGCGGACCTGAACCTGGTCGGAGTCTTGGAGATCACGGAGGGACGGTTGGAGGAAGCGATCACCGTCCTGCAGCGTTCGTTCGACCTCCGAACGGAGGCGCTCGGGGCGGAGAACGCCGCGACGATCGAGAGCCTCAACAACCTCGCCGCCGCACTCTGGCGCGCCGGTGAGGAAGACCTGGCGATCGGTCTCCACGAGGACGCGCTGCGCCGCTGCGAGCGCTCTCTCGGGGAAGACCATCGGCGGACGGCGGAGACACTGAACGCGCTCGCGGTCAAGCTGCAGTCGCGAGCGGACTCGCAAGCACGAGCACGCGAGCTCTACGAGCGAGGTCTCGTAGCGGCAGAGGCTGCGCTCGGGCCCCGACTCGGAGCTCGTCGCCCGGCTCCTCACGAACGTCGCGACGGCGCGGATCGACGACGACGAGGTCGAGAGCGCCGGTCCGTTGCTCGACCGCGCGCTCGAGCTGCACGAGCGCCACTTCGGCCCGGAGAGCCGATGGACGGCGTACGTCCTGACGACGCAGGGCCACCACGCCTGGCTCGAGGGTCGGTACGAGGATGCTCGCGGAGCGTTCGAGCGAGCCTTCGTCATCCGGGCGGAAGAGCTCGGGCCCACCGACCCGGAGACCCTGGACGCGGCTCTCGACCTCATGAACGTCCTGACCGAGATCGCCGGCGACCCGAGCGGCGGCGCTGAGCTCGAAGGAGGCTCCTCCGGCGCGATGGACGAGGCGTCCGCCCTCTATCTCCCGCTCGCGGCGCTGCGACCCGATCTCGACAGCCCGCTTCCATCCGGAGCCCGGCCGGATCCCGCGCAGGCTGCCGAGCAGCTCCGACGGCTCGCCGATCGCATCGCTCGCCGTATCGCGCCCGACGCGCAGCACGCTGCGGCGATCGAGCGCGCGCGGGAGCACACGGACGAGGCCGACTCGCTCTACCTTTCCGGCGACCTCGCCGCGGCCGGTACCCGGCTCCGCGAGGCGATCGCGTCGCTCGAGGCGGCCCGCGGGCCGAGTGACACGTCCCTCGTCGAGCCGCTGCAGCGGCTCAAGCTCGTCCACCGCGTCGGAGGGACGGAGAGCGAGGTGTTGCCGATCCTGCGGCGGATCGCGACGATCCTGGCCGATTCGTACGGCCGCCTTCACCCGCTCTCGATCCGCGCGCTCGGCGAGGTCTACCGGCAGGAGCGCCGGGAATACGGCCCGGCCGGCGGCCGGGAGACTGCAGTCCGGATCGAGGAGCTCTTGCGCGACGCCTTTGGGGAGGAGAGCGCTCTCTGGAGGCTGCTGCACGAGGTATTCGACGGTGCACGAGAGGCCGTCCCACCGGGAGTGGAGCCGGAGGACCCGCCGCTCTCCGTCCGCCGCGAGCGGATACTGGCCCAGCCGGATCCGCTCGTCGACGAGCTGCTCTTCGACCTCGACGCGACGCCCTGGCCGGAGCTCGACCACGCGTACGGCGCCGCAATCGACACACCGCTCCACCTCCGGCTGCTGCTGGCCGACGACGACCGCGTTCGCGAGGACGCCGTCGAGCTCGTGCGCGAGTCGCTTCTCCGCCCCGGCACCGTCACCTCGGCGCTGGCGCCGGCGATTCGCCTGGTCCGTCGCCTCGCGGAGGACGAGCGGGTCCCGGGCCGGGCCGTGCTCGTCGAGCTTCTCGCCGAGGCTGCCGCCGTCACATCGTCGAACGGGGCTGACGCGTGAGCGACGCACCGGTGCGCGTCGCGACGACCGACTACCACACGGGCGGCGAGCCGTTTCGAATCGTGACCGGCGGCGTCGAGGCGCTGCACGGTGCGACGATCCTCGACAAGCGCCGCCACGCGCTCGCGCGCCTCGACCACGTGCGCCGGCTGCTCGTGTTCGAGCCGCGCGGCCACGCCGACATGTACGGGTGCTTCGTCGTCCCGGCGAACGACGACGGCGCCGACCTCGGCGCCGTCTTCTTCCACAACGCGGGCTACTCGACGGCCTGCGGTCACGGGACGATCGCGCTCGTGACCTGGGCGCTGGACGAAGGGATCGTCGCGCGGCGGGAGGGCGAGAACCGCGTGGTCGTCGACGTCCCCTCCGGACGGCTCGAGACCTGGGCGCACGTCGAGAGCGGCCGCGTGCGTTCCGTCCGCTTCCGCAACGTGCCCGCCTTCGTCTGGGCCGAAGGAGTGGAGATCGACGCCCGCTCGGTCGACATCGCGTTCGGGGGTGCGTTCTACGCCTCGGTCGAGGAACGCATCGAGCCGAGTGAGCTCCCGCGGCTGATCGAGCTCGGCCGCGAGGTCAAGCGGTCGCTCGAGAAGTGGCGCGACGTCGTGCATCCGCTCGAGCCGGAGCTGCGCGACGTCTACGGGGTCGTCTTCTGGCAGGAGGAGGGGGAGGGCCCGCTGACCCAGCGGAACGTCACAGTCTTCGCGGACGGCGAGGTGGACCGGTCGCCGTGCGGGAGCGGGACCTCTGCCCGCCTCGCGCTGCTCGACCGCTCGGGCCGTCTCCCTCGCGGAGCCGAGCTTCGCCACCTCGGCATCGTCGGGTCGGAGTTCCGCGCGTGGGTCGTCGGCGACGCGGAGGTCGCCGGCCTGCCCGCGGTCGTCACCGAGATCGAGGGAAGCGCGTACCGTACGGGCGAGCACGTTTTCACGCTCGACCCCGACGATCCGGTCGGCGAGGGCTTCCTCCTCCGCTAGCCGCCGCACGACGCCCGGGTATGGTTTCGCGCGGAGCCGGGTAACACAGGGGGATCGCGATCGCAAGCCAGGCTCTTCCGAAGAGGTACTCGTCCGCCACGCTCATCGCCCGTGGGGGCATGGGCGAGGTCTACCGCGCGACCGACACCGTCCTCGAGCGGAAGGTCGCCGTCAAGCTCCTCTCTCAGCGGCACGCCAGCGAGCCCGAGGTTCGCGCGCGCTTCCGGCGCGAGGCGCTCGCCGCTGCCCGGTTGTCGGGGACGCCTCACCTGATCACGGTGTTCGACGTCGGCGAGTACCGCAAGCAGCCGTACCTCGTCATGGAGTTCCTCGACGGCGGCTCCGTGGACGACCGGCTGCGAGAGGGGCCGGTGCCACCGGGCCAGGCGCTGGAGTGGCTCGCCCAGGCCGGGCAGGCGCTCGACCGGGCGCACGCGCAGGGCGTCGTGCACCGCGACGTGAAGCCGGCGAATCTCCTGCTCGACCGGCACGGATCGATCTGCGTCACCGACTTCGGCATCGCGTCCACGACCGGGTTCGACACCCTCACGCTGCCCGGAACCGTCCTCGGTACCGCCGGGTACCTCTCTCCCGAGCAGGCGCGAGGTGAGCCGGCGACGGCCGCGAGCGATCGCTACGGGCTCGGCGTAGTCGCCTTCGAGCTCCTGACGGGGCGGCGCCCGTTCGAAGGAGAGACAGCTGCGACGGAAGCGCTCGCACACGTGACCGCTCCGGTGCCGAGCGCGGAACGACTGCAGCCAGGACTTCCGGACGGCGTGGACGAGGTGCTCGAGCGGGCCCTGGCGAAGGACCCGCGGGCGCGGCCGGCGACGTGCGCCGAGCTCGTGGCCGACCTGCGGGATGCGTTCACGAACGCCGCCGCCGCGCCGACCGTCGTGGCGCCCGGAGCTTCGACCGTTCCGACGCGAACGACGCACCGATCCAGCCCGCGATTGCACCCCAAGCTCTTGCTCGCGGCCGGTCTCCTCCTGCTCGCGGGGCTGGCGGGCGCCGCCCTGCTCGGCGCGCTACGCGATGACGCATCCGAGCAGGGCGCGTCTGCCCCGGCTGCGCCGACGACCCCGGCGACGCCGAGCGAGACGACGAGCCCGCCGACGACGTCGGCACGTACCGATGGGTCGGCGCTGAACGACGAGGGGTTCGCGCTCATGCAGCAAGGCGACTTCGAGCGCGCGCTCCCCCTCCTCGCGCGTGCGGTCCAGGCGCTTCGGCGCTCGGGCTCGCTGACCGAGGCGTATGCGAGCTACAACCTGGCCTATACGCGCTTCGCGCTCGAACGCTGCGACGGCGTGCTCGGGCTCCTCGACCGCTCGGAGCGCATCCAGGGTGAGCGCCGGGACATCGACGCTCTGCGCCGAGACTGGGAGCAGCGTTGCGCGGCCGGCGCCGGGGATGACGACGACGCGGGGACCGGCAAGGGCAAGGGTCGCGGCCGCGGGAAGGGCAACGGCGACTGAGCGGCGCGCCCAGTTAGAGGCTGGCGTGAAATACCGTGCCGCGGCCGCGAAGCGGACGCCTCAGGGATGTTCGCGCGACCGGAATCCGCGCGAGCCGATTCCGGTCTTGCGCCAGCTACGAACCGAGCTGCGGGAGGATCTCGTCGGGCTCCGGGAAGCGTCCTTCCGCGTGCTTCGAGAAGACGAGCTGCCCGTCTGCGAGCACGTCGAACTGTCCCTTGGATCCCGGGATCGGCGTGGCTGCTACGCCGAGCTTCGTCGTGATCTCGGCCGCGAGACTCGCAGCCCGAGTGTCGTAGCCGTTTCAGGTCGGGCAGTAGTGGATCTCGACCGTCACCGTTCGGACACTACCCGTCGAGCCTGGGCCGGTGGCGTTCGATCACCGCAGTGCAGTTCACCCCCGGCGGGAGCGTGCCGTACGCGCGACCGCCCTCGTCTCCGAGGCGCGTCGCGCAGAAGGCATCCGAGACCTCCGGCGGCGCGTGCCGGACAAGGAGCGACCCCTGAAGGCACAGTGCGGCGAGCTCGACGATCCGCCGGGCGCGGAACTCGAGCTCCTCTCGATCCGCGAGCTCGCGCTCGAGCCGACCGACCGCTCCGTCGAGCTTCGCGTTTCCGCCCGCGGCGAGCCCGATCTCGCCGAGCAGGGCTTCCACGCTCTCGGGCTCCTTCGCCGACGCGCGCAAGAGGTCGAGCGCATTGACGTTCCCCGCTCCCTCCCACAGCGAGTTGAGAGGGCTCTCTCGATAGAGCCGCGGCAGCGGCGACTCCTCGACGTATCCGTTGCCGCCGATGCATTCGAGCGCCTCGGCGACGAGCGGCGGAGTCGTCTTGCAGATCCAGTACTTGGCGACGGCCGTCGCGAGTCGCCGGAACGCGCGCTCGTCCACGTCGAGGGCACGCGCCAGGCGAAGAGCGGTCGCCGTCGCCGCCTCGGAGTCGAGGCAGAGATCAGCGAGCACGTTCTGGTGAAGCGGCTGCACGGCGAGCAGCCGCCCGAACGCCGCTCGATGTGCCGCATGGTGCGTCGCTTCCGCCACTGCGCGGCGCATGAGCGCCGTCGAGCCGAGCACGCAGTCGAGCCGCGTGTGGACGACCATCTCGATGATCGTCGCGACAGTCCTTCCCCGCCCAGCCTCGTCGCCCACGCCTCCCGGAGCTCGATCTCGGCCGAGGCGTTCGAGCGGTTGCCGAGCTTGTCCTTGAGGCGCTCGATGCGAAAGCCGTTGCGCCGGCCGTCGGGCAGGATGCGCGGAAGGAGAAAGCACGTAAGCCCTCCCGGGGCACACGCGAGCACGAGGAAGACGTCGCACATCGGCGCCGAGCAGAACCACTTCTGACCGGTCAGCGAGTAGCCGCCGTCGGCGAGCTGCTCCGCCCGCGTCTCGTTGGCGCGCACGTCCGAGCCACCCTGCCTCTCGGTCAGCGCCATGCCGGCGAGGAGGCCCACCTTCTCCGCAGGCGGACGGAGCCCAGGCTCGTACTCGCGCGCTGCCAGCAGCGGCTCCCACTCGCCCGCGAGCGCTGGAGCCGCGCGCAGCGCCGGGATGACCGAGTACGTCATCGAGAGCGGACAACCGACCCCCGCCTCCGCGTAGGCGAGCGTCAGGAACCGCGTCGCGCGCGCGACGTGACTCGCGGGCGCTCGTCCACCCAGGGAAAGCCGTGGAGCCCGTTCTCGACGCCCACGCGCAGGAGCTCGTGCCAGGCGGGATGGAACTCGACCTCGTCGATTCGGTCGCCGGACCGGTCGAACGCGCGCAGTACCGGCGTGTTCTCGTTCGCGAGCCGCCCGAGCTCGAGCGGCGCTCCCCCGCAGAGCCGCCCGAACGCGGCACACTCGTCCTCGCGCTCGGCGCCGCCTTCCCTGCGGAGCGCCTCGACGAGCGGCCGGTCTTCCGAGAAGAGGTCGTACGCCTCGAGCGGCGGCGGCTGGTTCGCGGCGCGGAGGTAGGCAGACGTGGCCATCGCCTAGAGCGTCTTGAACTGCTCGAACGGCTGGCGGCAGGCGTCGCAGTAGCGGATCGAGCGGCACGGCGTCGGACCGAACAGGTTCTCGAGGTGAGTGTCCGTCGAGCCGCAGTAGGGGCAGCGGAAAGGCCCCTTCTCGAGCTGGACGAGGTCGATCTTGCCAGCCGGCCTGGGGGAGGGCGGCGCGAAGCCCGCCGCGCGCAGCTTCTCGCGCCCCTCCGCCGTGATGAGGTCGGTCGACCAGGAGTCGTCGAGGACGACGCGCACCTCGGCGCGCGCTCCGAGCTCCTCGACCTTCGCCTCCATCGCCCGCTGCATCGGCTCGAGCGCGGGGCAGCCCATGAACGTCGGCGTGAAGTCGATCCGCACGCGCCCGTCCTCGACGTCGACGCTCTTCACGACGCCGAGGTCGACGAGCGAGATCACGGGGATCTCCGGGTCGGGGATCTCCGCGAGCGCGGCCCAGACGTCGTCGGCGGTCACCACTGCGCACCCTTGGGAGCCGAGCGGCGGACCATCGTCATCTCCTCCAACAGCTCGGCGAGCTCGGCCTCATGGACGCCGCGTGTGATCGGCTCGACGTCGGGGAGGTCGCGACCAAGGCGTTCCTCGGCGCGCCGGCGGAGCTCGGGTCTGAGCTCGTCGTCGAGGACGCCGAGCGCGTACGGCCACAGCTCGTCGACCGCCTCGTTTAGCCGCGCGCGACCCTCCTCGGACGAGAGCAGGCGGTCGGCCCACATCTCGGCGTGCATCCGGTGGTACGCCTCCTCGCGGTCCATCTTGGCGGCGATGCCCGCGATCTCCGGGTCGTCGGACGTCTTCAGCGCGGCGAGCCGGATCTCGTCGGCGGTCTCGTACAGCCAGTGGCGGACGATCGTCCTCGCCCACTCGAGGCGGCGCAGCTGGACGAGTGGGGCGCACCGGTACTCGTCGGGTTGCCGGTCGAACGCGAGCTCGTCGGCTGTGGTGCCCAGCTCGGCCGCAGCCAGCTCGTAGAGCGCGCGCGCGTGCCCGATCTCGTTCTGCGCGATCGACGAGAACGCGACGTCCTCCTCGAGGAACGGCGCGATCCCCGTCCACTCCGAGTTGCGCCAGCCGAGGAAGAGCTCGTCGTCGGCGATCGCGAGCAGGAGGTCCGTTCGCTTGCTCACTCGTCGCCCGCTCCCGGAGCCATGTCGAGCGTTCCCGCCTTCTCGCGCGCCTCGCGCAGGCGCGCCTTGATCGAGTAGCCGTCGACCCGCCGGTACTTCATCTCGAACTCGTCGGGGAACTCGCCGATCTCGTTCACCGCGTCGCGCGGCACGAGCCAGAGCGCGACCGACTCCTGCCGGCGCCCGTACTGCTCCCGCGCGTAGATCTCGGCGAAGCGCTCGTCCGGCGCGGTCACCGTTCCCGCGTGCTGGAACGGCTGCCCTTTTCGCTCCTGACGGAAGACCTCGAAGACCATCGCGGACTACGCGGCCTCCGCGAGCACCACCTTCTCGACCCAGGCCACGTCCTCCCGTGAGAGCCGCCGGAACGACAGGCGCTCCGCCGACGCCGGCCCGTGGCCGGTGACGACCGAGCGCAGCTTCTGCCAGTCGGGCTCGGTGTAGCTCCAGACGCCCGTTTCCTCGTCCTTCCGGAGCGCCGGGTCCGGGATCTCGAGGCCGAGCTCGCGGATCTGCGGCACGTAGCCGTCGAGGAACTCCTGGCGCGCGTCCTCGTTCGCCTGGCTCTTGATCCGCCAGACGTACATCGGGTCCTCGTCCGCCGGGATCGGGTTCCCGTGGAAATGCATGAGCGGCTCCCACCAGCGGTCGAGTGCCTCCTGGACGAGCGCGAACTGCTCGTCCGTGCCCGTGACCAGCGCGAGGATCACGTCGCGGCCGTGGAGGATGTGGAACGACTCCTCCCAGCAGATCTTCTTCATGATCCGCGCGTACGGGGCGTACGAGCACTTGAGGAGCGCCTTCTGCGAGACGATGGCGGCCGCGTCGACGAGCCATGCGATCACGCCGACGTCGCCCCACGTCTTCGTCGGGTAGTGGAAGACGTTGTGGAACTTCGCCTTGCCGGAGACGAGGTCGTCGAGCGAGGCGCTGCGCGGCTTGCCGAGGTCCTCGACGACGCGGTAGATGAGCTGCGCGTGGCCGACCTCGTCCTGGATCTTCGCGGTGAGCGCGAGCTTGCGCTGGAGCGTGGGCGCGCGGAGGATCCAGTCCCGCTCGGGGAGGACGCCCATGAGCTCCGAGTTCCCGTGCATCTCGATGAACTTGACGAGCTTCGAGCGGTACTCGTCGGGCATCCAGTCGCCCGTCTCCACCTGCCCGCCCGACTGGACGTAGTCGAGGAACTCCTGCGTTCGCGTGTCCACGATGTGGCCTCCCTACCGAACGGTCGTTAGCATTGAGTATATGCCCACGAGAAAGGCCCAGCTAACCCGCGAGGCCGCGAGGCTCTTCGCAGAGCGCGGCTTCCACGGGACGTCGATGGGCGATCTCGCCGCCGCGCTCGGCGTCCAGAAAGGGTCCCTCTACTCCTTGACAGGATCGAAGCAACAGCTCCTCCTCGACACGATGCGCGAAGGAGCGCGGGCGTTCCATGCCGCCCTCGATGCCGTCCCCGACGATGTGTCCGCGGTCGAGCGAGTCCGGCTCGCGCTCCGCGGCCACCTGCGCGTCGTGGCAGAGCAGATCGACGTCGCCACGGTGTTCACGCGCGAGTGGCGCTACCTCGAAGGTGACGACCGGGAGGAGATACTCGTCGAGCGGCGCCGCTACGAGGAGCGCTTCCGTGCGCTCTTCCGTGAGGGCGTCGAGGCGGGCGAGCTCCGCCCCGATCTCGACGCGGGCGCGGCGGCGCTCCTCGTCCTCTCGGCCGCGAACTGGGCCTACACGTGGCTCACGCCCGGCCGCGACACGGACGAGCTCGCGGACCGCTTCACCGCGATCCTCGTCGACGGCATCCGCGGGTACGCGACGCCGGCGTGACCGATCCGACGATTCGTCCGGTCGCGCTCGGACTCGTGCGGCGCGGACGCGAGCTGCTCGCCTTCGAGGGGTGGGACTCGGTCGAGGGGACGGGCGCTTCTACCGGCTCCTCGGTGGTGGCATCGAGTTCGGTGAGCGGGCCGACGACGCAGTCGTTCGTGAGATGCGAGAGGAGACGGGCTCCGACGCCGTGGTTCGCGGCTGCTCGGTGTGCTCGAGAACATCTTCGTGTACGAGCGAGTTCCGGGCCATGAGATCGCCTTCGTGTTCGAGGTCGAGCTCGAGGATCGCTTGCTGTACGAGCGCGACGAGTTCGAGTACGTCGACCTCTTCGGCGGCGAGGAGGTTCGAGTACGTGCGCTGTGGGTAGATCCGTCACGACTCGATGCGCCGCTCTCTCCCACGGGTTGCTCGACCTGCTGGCTCCGGCGTAGCCGTGCGCTGTGGACACATCGGCGCAGTCTCGACACCGTTCCAGTGCCAGGCACTGTCACAGGATTGTGACCGGTAGCCGGGATCGATGGCCTCGCTTCTGATCGCGAACCCATGGGCGTCGGGCGTCGACGAGGAGCGCCTCACGGCCGTGCGCGCCGCGTTGCCCGACGGCACGGAGCTCCGGCTCACGAGCGTGCGGGGCGAGGCGACAGCACTCGCGCGTGAGGTCGCCGGGCGCGTCGACGTGCTCTACGTCTTCGGCGGAGACGGGACGTACAACGAAGTGCTGAACGGCATCGACGCCGTGACGCCGGTCGGGCTCATTCCCGGCGGGGGGACGAGCGTGCTCCCGCGGGCGCTGGGCCTCCCGCGCGAGCCGGTCGATGCGGCGCGGCGCCTCACGGCCGACGCGAAGCCGCGGCGGATAGCCGTCGGCCGGGTCAACGGGCACCGATTCGGTTTCGCCTGCGGGATCGGGCTCGACGCCGAGGTCGTCCGGGCCGTGGACGAGCTCGGGCGCCGCTCGGACGGACGGCGACCGAGCAACCTCGTGTTCGCGTGGACCGGGGTGCGCACGCTCTCGCGGCACCGCTTCTCGCTCGACCCGTCGCTGGAGGTCAAGGGATTCGGGCGGGCGGCTTTCGTGCTCGTCTCGAACGGGCCGGCGTACACGTACGCGGGGCGCGTGTCCCTGCAGCCTGCTCCGGAGGCGAGCTTCGAAGGTGGCCTCGACCTCGTCGGGCCGACGCGGGTTCGCCCCCGCACTCTCCCGCGCATCGCTCGCTACGCACTTGGCAGAGGCGACCGGGTCAACGCTCGCGACCTCGTCTACGTGCACGACGCCGACCGGCTGGAGGTCGTGTGCGACCGCCTGCTCCCGCTCCAGGCCGACGGTGAAGATCTCGGTGACGTCGAGCATGCCGTGTTCGAAGCGGAGCGCGACGCCGTGACCGTGCTCGTCTGACTACGCGATCTCGGGCCTCCTCCGGACGAGCACCGTCGCAACGGCACCGAGCGCGAGCGCCGATCCCACGACCGCGAGCACGGCGACGATCGTCCAGGGGAAGGGCGAGCCATCGCCTTCCGTCGGCGGAGTCTTCGGTAGGCCTGCCTCCGCGAGGATGTACCCGAGCGGAGGCGCGGCCGGCGACTTCGCGGCGAACCAGCCACCACGGGTGGCATGCGTTCCGAAGATGGACTGTCCCGGAGCCATGTAGGTCACGGGGTCCGGCGTTGCATACGGGTAGAGGTCTTGCAGGATCCGATCCTCCTCGCCGGCCGGCCCCGGCACGAGGTACTCGACGACGTACCGAGGCCCGAGATCTCCTTTCGGCCTCGCCGGGAGCAGTGGGCTCGGCTCCTGCCCGAGTGCCGCGGGGAAGAAGCCGGCCGCCTCGGCGAACTCCATGAGTGGAGCGCCGGTCGCCGGGCCGTTCTCCTCCCAGCCGCCGAACCTGATCGGTGCGCCTAGCCCAGGACCCTCGACGGACGCCTGGATCGGGCCTTTGGCGGGGCTCGCGTTCGGGAAGAGGACGACACCGAGCATGCCGGCGACCAGTGCGAGCGCGAGTCGCTTCATGGCCGCCCTCCGGTGGTTCGACATCGCCCGTCCTACACCGTGGCCACCGTGATGGTTCCCAATACACTGAGCCGCGATGAGCCAGGTGCTGCCGGCGGAAGGAGGCCTGCGTCGCATCATCGGCGACGGCGAGGCGCTCCCCGACGGCGAGGTCGAAGGCCTTGCTCCGGACGACCTGGTCGCCCTCTACCGTGACCTCGTCCTCCTCCGCACGTACGACGAGCGATCGGTCGTCTACCACCGCCAGGGCCGCATCGGGACGTACGCGATCTTCTGGAACCACGAGGCGATGCAGGCGGGATCCGCGTTCGCGCTCGAGGAGCGCGACTGGATCTTCCCGAGCTACCGGGAGTCCGCCGTCGGGCTCCTTCGTGGGATGCCGGTCTCGACGGTGCTGTCGTGGTGGCGCGGCAATCCGGCCGGCTGGTGGAACCCGGAGGACTGGGGCGTCGCCTCGATCTGCGTGCCGATCGCGACTCACGTGCCGCACGCGGTCGGGTATGCGTGGGGCTCGCGACTGAAGGGCGAGGACCGGGTCGCGATCGCGTACTTCGGCGACGGCGCCACCTCGGAGGGCGCCTTCCACGAGGGCGCGACGTTCGCGGGCGTGATGAAAGCGCCGGCGATCCTCTTCTGCAACAACAACCAGTGGGCGATCTCGACCCCGCTCGAGGCCCAGACCGCCGCGCCGACCCTCGCCGACAAGGCGATCGGATACGGCATGCCGGGAGTTCGGGTCGACGGTGCGGACGTTCTCGCCGTCTACGAGGCGACGCGCGAAGCCGTGGCGCGTGCCCGGGCAGGAGAGGGCCCCACGTTCATCGAGGCGGTCACCTACCGCGCCGCGCCGCACGCGACCGCGGACGACCCGTCGATCTACGTCGACCTCGAGCGAGTCGAGGAGGAGCGCGCGAACGAGTGCGTCGGACGGTACGAGCGCTACCTCCTGCGCTCCGGCGTCCTGACGGAGGAGCGGGCCGAGGAGGCCAAGAAGGCCGCGCTCGAGCTCATGCGCGCCGGGATCGCGGACGCCGAGGCCGAGCCTCCAGCCGATCTCTCGCTCGTCTTCGAGCACGCGTATGCCGATCCCCCGGCCTCCCTCGCGGAGAATCTCGCGGACCTCCGCAGGATCGTCGAGTCGTGAGCGAGCGCTTCCTCGTCGAGGCCGTGAACGACGCGCTCCATGTCGAGATGGACCGCGACTCCTCGGTGCTCGTGATGGGCGAGGACGTGGGCCGGCTCGGCGGCGTCTTCCGGGCGACGGCGGGGCTGCAGGAACGCTTCGGGGCAGACCGCTGCGTCGACACGCCGCTTGCCGAGGCCGGGATCCTCGGCACCGCGGTGGGGCTCTGCATGGCCGGCTGGCGGCCGGTGTGCGAGATGCAGTACGACGCGTTCAGCTACCCCGCGCTCGACCAGCTGATCAACCACGTCGGGCGTTACCGCTGGCGGACCCGCGGAAAGATGTCCTTTCCGCTCGTCGTCCGCATGCCCTACGGCGGCGGCGTGCGTGCGCCCGAGCTCCACGACGACTCGCCGGAGACCTACTACGTCCACACGCCGGGCGTGAAGGTTGCGATCCCGTCGACGCCCGCCGACGCGAAGGGCCTCCTCGCGGCGGCGATCCGCGACCCCGACCCGGTCGTCGTCTTCGAGCCGAAGCTCATCTACCGCACCGCGCGCGGAGACGTTCCCGAAGGAGAGCACGTCGTGCCGCTGGGCGAAGCTCGGATCGCCCGCGAGGGCTCCGACGTCACGCTCGTCGCCTACGGCGCGATGGTCCCCCTCGCGGAACGCGCCGCCGAAGCGCTGGTCGGCGAGGCGTCCTGCGAGGTTCTCGACCTCCGTACGCTGAAGCCGCTCGACGAAGCCGCGCTCCTCACCTCGGTCGCCAAGACGGGTCGGGTCGTTCTCGTCCAGGAAGCGCCACGCGTGAGCGGGTTCGCGGCGGAGATCGCGGCAGTGCTGGCCGAGAAGGCGATCTTCGACCTGCGCGGCCCCGTCGTTCGTGTGACGGGCTTCGACGTCCCGTACCCGTACTGGCAGATCGAGGACGCCTACATGCCGTCTGTCGAGCGCGTCGTCGATGCGGCTCGGCGGGTGCTCTCGTCCTGACCGACCCGCCGTACCGGATCGTCTCCGAGCGAACGGTGCTCCGCTGCTGGGAGCCGCGCGACGCGCCGCGCCTCAAGGAGGCGGTCGACTCGAGTCTCGACCACCTCAGGCCGTGGATGGTGTGGGCGGACGCGGAGCCGGAGCCGCTCTCGGAGAAGGCCGCACTCCTGCGCCGCTTCCGCGGGCGGTTCGACCTCGGGCAGGACTTCGTGTACGGGATCTTCGACGGCGCCCACGGGGACGTTCTCGGCGGAACCGGGTTGCATCCGCGGAGCGGAGACGAGTCGTACGAGATCGGGTACTGGATTCGTGCCAGCCACATCGGGCGCGGGCTTGCGACAGAGACGACCGCGGCGCTCACCCGAGTCGCGTTCGAGCTCTGCGGCGTGGACCGGGTCGACATCAAGGTGGAGCCGGGGAACGAGCGGAGCTTGGCCATACCGCGCAAGCTCGGCTTCGTCGAGGAGGCGACACTCCGCCGGCGGTTGCCAGGAGGAGAAGGGCGCCCGCCCCGGGACGTGACGATCTTCGCGCTCTTCCGCGGCGACTACGCGGGGTCGCCCGCCGCGTCCGCAGCGATCGAGGCGTACGACGCCCTCGGCGAGCGGGTGCTGTGAGAGCTCGGGCGGAAGGGAGCACGGGCTCCCGTGAGTGACGCGTGGCTCATGTACCTCGCGGTCGCCTCGCTCCTCGCAATTGCAGGCGGCGCGCTCGTTCTCGCGTGGACCCGCGGCCGCCTCGGCATCGCTTCGGCGGTCGTCTTCGTCCTGTCGCTCGCCGTCTGGGTGGCCGACTTCGCGGCCGTCACGTCGGGATATCGCGATGCCGACGGCTTCGTCGACTGCCTCGATGCGTGCACCGGCGTCCACCTCGCCGCGGGCCTCGGGTTCATCGTCCCGCCACTCCTCATCTCGGTCTCGGCGGCCGGCATGATCGTCGCGCTCGTGGCACGGCGGCGCAGGCGGGTCGGTCGATGAACGAGAATCGAGCCTGATGTCGCAGTCGTTCACGCTTCCCGACCTCGGCGAGGGCCTGACGGAAGGTGAGGTCGCACGCTGGCTCGTCGTGGTCGGCCAGGAGGTGGCCGAGGACGATCCGCTCGTCGAGATCCAGACCGACAAGGCGACCGTCGAGATCCCCTCGCCGTACGCCGGGACGGTTCTCGAGATCCGGGTGCCCGAGGGTGAGGTCGCGCCGGTCGGAGCCGTGCTCGTCGTGATCGGCGAGCCTGGCGAGGTCCCCGTTCCAAGCCGCGAGCCGGAGGCACCAAGTAACAAGTTGTTACAAGGCGATGTGCAGGCGGCGGCCGAGGTGGCGCGCATCCAGGCGACTCCTCTGGTGCGGAAGGTCGCGGAGGAGCTCGGCGTCGACCTCGCGGCGGTCTCCGGAACCGGTCCTGGGGGCAGGATCACCGAAGACGACGCCCGCGCCGCCGGCGGGCGCCGCGACGCGGCTGCGGAGGGTCGCAGGGAGCCGCTCCGGGGGATCCGGCGGCTCGTCGCCGAGCACATGGTGCGCGCACATCGCGAGATCCCGCCGGTGACCTGGGTCGAGGAGTGCGACTTCGAGGCGGTGGCGATGGAGACGCTGCTGGCGTCGGTCGTGCAGGCGTGCGCGCAGTCGCTTGCCGAGTTTCCCGAGCTGAACGCCCGTTTCGACGGCGATGCGATCGTGTACCTCGACCGCTACGACGTCGGCGTCGCCGTGCAGATCGAGCAGGGCCTCGTCGTGCCGGTGGTTCGTGGCGCCGACGCGAAGACCGTGGACGAGATCGACGCGGAGATCCGTCGCCTCGCCGACGGCGCCCGGGTCGGCTCGCTGAAGCCCGAGGAGGTGCGCGGCTCGACGTTCACCGTCACGAGCGCCGGGAAGCTCGCGGGCCTCTTCCAGACCCCTATCGTCAACCACCCGGAGGTCGCGATCCTGAGCGTCGGTCGCGTCGCACCGAGGCCGGTCGTCAGGGACGGTCAGGTCGCGGTGCGACGCTCGGGCACGATCGCGGTGACCTTCGACCACCGCGTGGTGGACGGAGCGCGTGCCGCGGAATTCGGCCTCTCCGTGATCGGCCGCCTGCAATCCGGCGGCACGGGTTCCGCGTAGGTCCTGCGGGAACCCGCGACTCAAGGAGGGGAGACGCATGCGAACACGTCTGATCCTCGTCGTGTTCGTGCTCGGGATGGTCGCTGTCGGCGCCGCAGTCGCCGGCTCGAACCGCAACTGGAGCACGCACGCGAGGGGCTCGCTGGAGGTGCCCGCCCGTGACACGAATGCACAGGGGCAAGCCATCTTCAATCTCTCGAAGGACGGCACGCAGCTCGACTACAACTGATCGCTGCGAACATCGAGAACGCGTTCATGGCCCACATCCACATGGAGGTGCCTGGCGTGAACGGCCCGATCGTCGTCTGGCTGTACCCGTCGACTGCCGTCGCTCCGGGCCCGCTCGGCAGCGGCCGACAGGACGGCGTCATCGCCCAGGGGACGATCACGGCGGCGAACTTCGTCAACGACCTGGCTGGCCAGCCCATGTCGGCCCTCGTCGCGGCCCTCGATGAGGGACGCGCCTACGTGAACATCCATACGAACGACGGAGTCGGGGACGTCAACACCGGGCCCGGCGACTTCCCCGGCGGCGAGGTACGGGGGGACGTCGACTAGAGGTGCGGCGGTAGGGAAGCAGTAGGGAGGCCGGGGACGGTCTGAGGCCCCGCCCCCGGCCTCTACACTGGCTCTCAGTGGGCGCCTGGTACACGAT
>JBOHBD010000047.1:0-4174 GCA_050698195.1 Gaiellaceae bacterium | reverse complement strand
TTCGTCGAGGGCCTCGGCGGGGCGCAGTTCGCGCTGCCCGGCGCCGTCGAGCGGCTCCGCGAGCTGCGTGCGGCGTCAGCTGGAGGCGGGGAGCGAGAGGCACTCGTTCTCGCGGCGGCCGATCCGGCCCAGCCCTACGGGTCTGCGTTGCCCTGGCCTCGCCGCGCGGGTGCGCGCGCCGCGCGGGTCGCCGGCGCATGGGTCGTCCTTCTCGACGGCGAGGCTGCGCTCTACGTCGAACGTGGGGGGCGGTCGCTGGTGCCTCTCCGTGAGCCCGATCCGGAGTGGCTGCGTCCCGCGGTCGCGGCGCTCGTCGCGCACGTGCGGGCGGGCGGGGCGAAGCGGCTCGCCGTCGAGCGCTTCGACGGCGTCCCCGTCGTCGAGTCCCAGGCCATGGCCCTGCTCGTCGAGTCCGGCTTTCTGGCAGGTCCGCGCCGCGCGGTTCTCCGCCCATAGCCGCGCCCGACAGAGGAGAGGCGGGCTCCGCCACGTAACCGGAGGCGTGCCCATGCGTGCACCCCATCTCTACACCTTGCTCCGCGGATTCACCCTCGGCGCCTTCGTCGTCCTCGGCCGGGAGCTCGAGGAGGGCGCGGAGCTCCCGTTCGCGTTCGAGGAGCACGTGCAGCGGAAGGGCCCTGCGCTGTACGAGCTGCGGCCGCTCGTTCGGACGTTCATCGAGGATCGCGAGCCGGTTCTGCGGAGCCGCGAGGATGCACGGCTCGCCCTCGAGGAGCTGCGACGCGAGCCCGCGGCGGCGATCTTCGCGCGTGCCCACGCGGGGCCTCACGCCACCGAGGACGACGCGCTCTTCCGGACGGTTCTCCTCGGCCTGCTCGTCTCGACGGCGGAGCTCTGCGGCGGGTTCGACTGGGACGACGACGCCTTCGAACGCGCCTACGGCGTCCTGGAGCAGACACTCTTCGGGGAGCGGAGGCGTTACGTCGCGGTCGTACCGTTGCTCGGCCTCTCGGTTGCGAGGTCGATCGAGCTCGGGCAGGGGCTCACCGTTCGCATGGGCTCGCCGGGCGAGCTCGCGACGCACTGGCCCGAATCGCGCGGCCTGCTTCCCCCCGGCTTCGGGCGAGAGCCGGACCGGTGTTGCGTCCTCGAGCTCCGTCTCGAGCTCGATGCCGACGACGACCCCCCGGATGCTCCCTCCGAGATCGCCGACGCGGTGAGCGCGATCCGGTTGACGACGGCCGCATCGCTCGCGGCAGGGCCGGTGCTCTTCGAGACGCTCGACGGGCGACCTTTCGGGATCCGGCCCGTGCTTCCGATCGCCGCGACGCAGCCGCCGGGCGAGTCCTCGCGACTCGACGCCTTCCGAGCCCCGATCGCCGTCGACGTGCTCGCGGCCCTCGCCACAGCCGACGGCGATCCCGAGCTGGCAGAGGCGCTCGACCGTTGGGAGCTCTCTCTCTTCCAGAACGAGCCGTTCCGCGGGGAGCAGCTTCGCTCGGCGCTCGCGGCATTGCTCGGGGAGACGTGGCCTTTGCGCTGCGCGGTGCTCCTCGAGGACGACGGCTCGGCGCGAGAGGAGCTTCACGGCCATCTCGTCGCGCTTGCCGGCGGCGACGGCGCGAGCTCGGCTGCGGTGGACGCCTGTCGGCGGGCACTCGTCGCCGCGCTGCACGCGCGCGATCGGTCCGAGCTCGTCCACGGGCTCGACCGGGAGCTCCTGGGGCTACCGCGGCGAGTCGCGATGCCGGCCGCGGCCGTCTGACGCACACTCGGCTCGAAGGCGTATCCCACGTGTGAGCGGTGCCCGGCTACGGTCGTGGCATGGAGGAGGCGCGAAGCGTGTTGGAGCGACTCGGGCGTATCGAGTCGCTCGACCGGGCGGGCGCGCGGCGACCGGAGCTCATCGCCGAGCTGCGAGCGCTGCTCTTGGAGGCGGAGGCGTGGGCGAAGGTGGAAGGAGGTGATGCCGGAGAGGACGCTGTCGACGGGCTGCGCGCGGCGCTACAGCGTGACATGATCGCCGTGTGATCTCGCACTGGGACGACGTGCGGACCTGGCGCGGCGAGCGCGGACACATTGCCGGCACGTGGCGGAGCCTCACGGGGCGCCAGTCGCGGACCGTGGGCGTCAAGCGAATCCAGGTCGACCCGGGAATGTGGTCGACGCCGCTCCATCTCGAGGGCGCCGAGGAGGAGATCTTCTACGTTCTTGCCGGGTCGGGCGTCTCCGTCCAGTGGGAGGGCGAGGACACGGTCGGGCACGAGGTGCGTGCAGGCGACTGCATCGTCCACCTGCCGCTCGAGAACGCGCACACGCTCCAGGCCGGTGAGGGCGGGCTCGATGCCTTGGCCTTCGGACAGCGCAGCCACGCAGGGGGCGTGACGTGGCTTCCGCGTGCAGGAGTCGCATGGCTCGGCGAGACCTGGGCCCCGGTCGGCGCCGAGGACGACCATCCCTGGGCGCGGGAGGCCGCCGCCGGGCCGCCGGAGACCGGCGAGCTCTCGCCGCGTCCTGCAAACATCGTCAACGTCGACGATCTCGAGCCGGTCGAGCGAGACGGCGCGACGGTCGGTCGACGGGTCCGGGACCTCGGGCGGGCAGCCGGGTCCGCCCGGACCGGTCTTCGCCTCGCCGAGGTGCTCCCCGGCAAGCTCAACGCGGCGCCGCATTGCCACTCGGCGGAGGAGGAGATCTTCGTCGTCCTCGAGGGCGCCGGAGAGTTGCTCCTCTGGGAGCCCGACGGCATCGCCGAGCACGCCGTGCGAAGCGGCTCCGTCATCGCCCGGCCCTCGGGCACGGGCGTTGCGCACGCGTTCCGAGCCTCCGCTGACGGCATGACGCTCCTCATGTACGGCACACGCGATCCGAACGACGTCTGCTACTACCCGCGTTCCGGGAAGGTCTTCTTCACCGGCCTCGGTGTGATCGCGCGTCTCGGCGAGCCGCTCGACTACTGGGACGGAGAGGACTAGAGGCTTGATGGTTCGTGCCACGCTCTCGCCGGGGAGTCCGTGAGGGGAACGGGATCGGTCCTGTCTCTCTCTCAGCTCGCGGCAGCAAGCGTCTGATCGGGTCGTCTCGGCTACCGTGGCCGGCGACGGTTGGGGTTGAAGGAGTTTCGACAATGGACTGGAAGGTGACGCGGTCATGGGACTCTCACGCCTCCTGCGGTCCCAATCGCGCCCTGAGCCCGACATCACCGAGTCCGATGCCGAGGAGCCGGCCACGGAGCCCGAGCCCGCGCCCGAACCCGCGCCGGGTGTCCACCTGCGTGCGGTGCCACCTTCTCATGCTCCGCCCGAGCGCAAGGAGGACGTGATGGCTAACGTCATCGCGTTCGCGAACCAGAAGGGTGGCGTCGCCAAGACGACGACGACCCTGAACCTCGGTGTCGCGCTGCGCGAGCTCGGCCATCGCGTCCTGCTCGTGGACCTCGATCCACAGGGGAACCTGACGATGAGCCAGGGCATGAACCCCGACGCGATCGAGCGCTCGATGTTCGACGTGCTCGTCCACCGGGTGCCGATCTCGGACGTGATCCACACCGTCGAGGAGGACATCGCGGTCGCGTCGATCGATCTCGCGGGCGCCGAGCTGGCGCTCTCGGCGCTGATCGGCCGCGAGCGGGCGCTCGAGAAGGCGCTCACCGAGGTGCGCGACCGCTATGACTTCATCCTGCTCGACACGCCACCCTCGCTCGGCCTGCTGACGATCAACGCGTTCGTCGCCTCCGACGGCGTGATCGTCCCCGTCCAGTGCGAGTATCTCTCGCTGCGCGGCCTCGTCCAGCTCGAGAACACGCTCGCGATGGTGCGCGAGAACCTCAATCCGGGGGTTCGAGTGCAGGGAATCGTCCCGACCATGTACGACGGGCGGACGCTGCATGCGCGCGAGGCGATCGAGATCCTCGAGGAGCACTTCGGGGACCTCGTCTACGACACGCGAATCCGGAAGACCATCCGCTACGCGGAGGCGCCGGTCAAGGGCAGCTCCGTGCTCCGCTACGAGCCGTCGGGCCCGGCAGCCCAGGCATACCGCGATCTCGCGAAGGAGGTGCTCGATGGCGCGAAAGCGCGCGAGCATGCGTGAAGGCCCGCTCGCCGAGCTCTTCCGCAAGACCGAAGCGGCACAGCGCTCTCAGGATGCGGCTGCGGACGAGGCGCGGCAGGAGACGAGACGGCCCGAGACCGAGCGCGGCGCGGAAGCTGTG
>JBOHBD010000046.1:0-4611 GCA_050698195.1 Gaiellaceae bacterium | reverse complement strand
GTCCAGGCCCGCGCGCACGTCCACGCGATGCGGGCCGTCCTCGACGACCCGGAGATCAGGATCTGGGCGCGGAACCTCGACGCCGCCGAGCAGCTCGCAGCCGAGGCGGAGGCGGTCGTCGCGCCCTCGCCCGACGCCGCTCTCTACGGAGCCGAGGTCGTGTGCACCACGACTGCCTCGACGGAGCCGGTCGTCGAGCGACGCTGGCTCGCCACGGGAGCGCACGTCAACGCCGTCGGCGCCTGCATCCCGACCGCGCGGGAGCTGGACACCCAGACGGTCGCCCATTCGTCGTTCTTCGTCGATCGCCGCGAGTCGGCGTTGAACGAGGCGGGCGACTACGTCCTCGCCGAGGCCGAGGGGGCAATCGGCCCCGACCACATCAAGGCAGAGCTCGGTGAGGTCGTCGCAGGAGCCCACCCGGGGCGCGAGAGCGAGGACGAGCTGACCGTCTTCGAGTCGCTCGGCATCGCGGTGGAGGATCTCGCCGCGGCCGAGCTCGTCGTGCGCCGGGCGCGAGCGCAGGGCATCGGCGCGGAGGTCGAGTTCTGATCACGCTCGAGGAGATCGAGCGCGCACGCGTCCGGATCGCGGGCACGGTCGAGCGCACGCCGCTGGTGCGCCTCCACCTGGACGACGCGCCGGCGGAGATCTGGCTCAAGCTCGAGAACCTCCAGCCGATCGGCTCCTTCAAGCTGCGAGGCGCCGCGAACTCGATCCTGAGCGCGCCGCGCGCGGAGCTAGCCGCCGGCGTCGTGACGACGAGCACGGGGAACATGGCCCAAGGGGTCGCGTGGATGGCTCGCCGGCTCGGTGTTCCGTCCACGATCGTCGTCCCCGACAATGCCTCGCGGACGAAGCTCGCCGCGGTCGAGCGCATGGGCGGGCGGATCGTGCAGGTTCCCTGGGAGAGGTGGTGGGCGGCCGTCGAGGCGGGCCATCCACGCGAGGCGGCCGAGGGAGTGGACGGCTTCTTCGTCCATCCCGTCCGCGACGTGCCCGTGATCGCCGGGAACGGGACGATCGGGCTCGAGCTCGCCGAGCAGCTCGACGAGATCGACGCCGTCCTCATCCCGTGGGGCGGCGGCGGGCTGACGACCGGGGTCGCCAGCGCGCTGCACGCCGTGTCGCCTGCGACGAAGGTCTACGTCTGCGAGCCGGAGACCGGGGCGCCGGTCACCGCCGCGCTCGCCTCGGGCGGCGAGCTGACACCGACCGAATTCACGCCGTCGTTCATCGACGGCGCCGGTTCCGGCTCGCTCCTGCCGGACATGTGGGAGCGCGCACGCCCACTCGTCTCGAGCTCGTTCGCGATCTCGCTCGAAGCCGCCGCTGCAACCGTGCGGCTGCTGCTCGAGCGGGCGCGGATCGTCGCCGAAGGCGCCGCCGCGCTGCCCGTTGCAGCGGCGCTCGCGGGAGGAGCCGGCGAGGGGCGCGTGGTCTGCATCGTCTCGGGCGGGAACATCGACGCCCGCCGGCTCAGCGAGATCCTGGACGGCAGGGTTCCCGAGTAGACCGCCGTGGAGTCTGGCGTCGGCCAGGCCCCCGACGCGCCCTGCTCGATAGCTTGACGGCCATGCGGACGATCTCGCTCGTGGCGCTCCGGCGACTGGCGGTCGCGGCCCAGGGATACGCCGGCCGGAGCCGCGCCGGCACGACGCGGGAGGTCGAGGAGGCGATCCGCGCCCTCTCGTGCGTCCAGCTCGACTCGATCACCGCCGTCGAGCGGAGCCATCGCATCACGCTCGGCTCGCGCGTCGGCGCGTATCCGCGCGAGACCGTCTCCCGGCTGCTCCGGCGGGGCCGGATCTTCGAGTACTGGGCCCACGAGGCGTGCCTGATCCCCGTGGAGGACTGGCCGCTCTTCCGGGTCTGGATGACACCGCACCATCCGTGGCGCGGCGACGTACTCGGACAGCATCCGGAGCTGGCGGAGGAGGTACGCGCCGCGATCCGCGAGCGAGGCCCGCTCACGTCACGCGACTTCGACGGACAGGGCGGCGGCGGCATGTGGAACTGGAAGCCGGCGAAGCTGGTGCTCGAGGCCCTCTGGAACTCAGGTGAGATCGTGATCGCCGGCCGGGTCAGCGGCTTTCAGCGCCGCTACGACCTCGCCGAGCGCGTCCTCCCGCGCGAGGTGCTCCAGGCCCCGGAGCCCGACGAGCGGACGAGACTGCGCGAGCTTGCGGTACGGGCGGTCCGGAGCCGGGGCGCGCTCACCGCAGCGGGTGTCACAGAGCACTGGCGGCTGAACGGGGGAGCGGGGCGCATCGAGCCGCATCTGGACGCCCTCGTGCGAGAAGGCGTGCTCGAGCGCGTGCGGGTGGAGGACGCGGGAGCGCCGGTGCTCGTCCCCGCCGGAGCCGACCTGGATCCCGACCGCCCGACCGTCGCGGCCCTCCTCTCGCCGTTCGACAACCTGCTCTGGGATCGGCGCTTCGCACGCCGGATCTTCGGCTTCGACCACGTGATCGAGGTCTACAAGCCAGCGTCGCAGCGGCGGTACGGCTACTACGTCCTCCCGTTCCTGTGGCGCGACCGGATCGTGGGCCGGCTGGATCTGAAGTCGGAGCGGGCGGACCGCACCCTCGTCGTCAAGGCGCTCCACCTCGAGACCGGGGTGCGGCGCTCCGGGGCCCTCGACGACGCGCTCGACCGCGCCCTCGACCGGCTGCGCCGGACGGTCGGGCTCGATCGAACAGTCCGCTGATGCCGGCAGGAGCCGCCAAGTAACAACTTGTAACTTGGCCGCTCATGCGGACATGTCGCTTTGAGGTCGTATGGCGATGAGGCTCGTCGGGGCCGACGAGGCGCGCCGGATCGCCGTCCGCGCGCAGCTCCTCGACGGCTCGCCGTCGAGCCTGCTCGACACGGTCCGCCGGCTCGGCTTCCTCCAGATCGACCCCATCTCGACCGTAGCCCCACCGCAGTACCTCGTTCCCTGGAGCCGGCTCGGCCAGTACGACCCGGGCGAGCTCGACCGGCTGCTCTGGGAGGAGAAGAAGCTCTTCGAGTGGGGCGCGTACATCTGGCCGATCGAGGACCTGCCGATCGTGCGCGCGCGCATGCGCCGACGGCGGGGCACGTACTCGTTCGAGCGACGGAGCACCGAGTTCCTGAAGGCGAATCCTCGGTTCAAGCGCTACGTCCTGCGCGAGCTCGAGCGGAACGGGCCGCTCCTCTCGCGGGAGCTCGACGACCACTCCGTCGCGCGCTGGGAGTCGCACGGCTGGTACGGCAACCGGATGGTCGCGGAGATGCTCGACATCCTCCACGGGCGCGGTCTGGTCGCGATCGTCGGCCGGCGCGGCGGCCAGCGCGTCTGGGATCTCGCGGAGCGCTGGTACCCGGAGTCCGAGACGATCTCGCTCCGCGAGGCCGAGCGGCTACGCGCCGAGAAGCGCTTCCGGGCACAGGGCGTCCGGCTCACGGCCAAGGGCTGGGAAGCTCACCCGGACGTCTCCTCCGACCCGATCCCGGATCGCGTGAGTCTCCTCTCCCCGTTCGACCGCCTGATCCACGACCGCGAGCGCACCGAGGCGCTCTTCGACTTCCGTTACCGGCTCGAGATGTACGTCCCCAAGGCGAAGCGCGAGTTCGGCTACTACGTGCTGCCGATCCTCGTCGGCGATCGGCTCGTCGGCCGCGTGGAGCCGCGCTTCGATCGGAAGATGAAGACGCTCGAGCTCCTCGGGTCCTGGGGAGACACGTCACGCTTGGACGAGGCCGTTGCGAGCCTCGCGACCTTCCTCGGCGCCGAGCGCATCGAGAGACGCGTCGAGAGGTGACGCGGTCCGGGCCAAGTTACAAGTTGAAACTTGGCGCGAAGGGCGACGAGTAGCATCCTTGGGCGTGGAGTTCGAGACGCGCGCGATCCACGTCGGACAGGAGCCTGATCCGGCCACCGGGGCCGTGACGACGCCGATCTACCAGACCTCGACGTACGTCCAGGAGGCGGTCGGGGTGCACAAGGGGTACGACTACGCGCGCGTCGCGAACCCCACCCGGACGGCGCTCCAGGAATGCCTCGCCTCGCTCGAGGGAGCTGCGCACGGCCACGCCTTCTCGTCGGGCCTCGGCGCGACGACGACGCTGATGCATCTGATCGATCCGGGCGATCACGTCGTCGCCGTGAACGACGTGTACGGAGGCATCTACCGGATGTTCTCGGAGGTGTACGAGCCGAAGGGGTACCGCTTCAGCTTCCTCCCTGCCGAGGACATCTCGACGGCCCTCGCCGACCACCTCGAGGAGCGAACGAGGCTCGTCTGGCTCGAGTCACCGACGAACCCGCTCCTCAATCTCGTGGACATCGGCTCCGCGGCGGAGGCGGCCCACGCAGCAGGGGCTCTCGTCGTCGTCGACAACACCTTCGCGACGCCCTACCTCCAGCAGCCTCTCTCGCTCGGCGCGGACGTCGTCCTCCACTCGACGACGAAGTACCTCGGTGGGCACTCCGACGTCGTCGGAGGTTTCGTGGGAACGAACGACGGCGCGGTCTCGGAGCGCCTCGCGTTCCTCCAGAAGTCGCTCGGCGCTGTCCCCGGCCCCTTCGACTCGTGGCTCGTCCTCCGTGGGCTGAAGACGCTCGCCGTCCGGATGGACCGGCAC
>JBOHBD010000045.1:0-6871 GCA_050698195.1 Gaiellaceae bacterium | reverse complement strand
AACATCGGCGATGAGCAGCGTGATCGGAACCACGAGCAAGATCGCGGTCAGGTTGTCCAGGAACGCAGAGAGCACGCCGGTGACGAGGGCGAGCAGGAAGACGAGAGCAACCGGACGGCAGCACCATGAACGCCGCACCGGCCAGGGCGACCTTCGTGCGGTGGACCCACTCGACGGCGATCAGCGTCAGCGCGAGTACGAAGATGACAGAGGCGAGGACGTCCATCGGCGGATTGAGCGGCGGTGCCCGGCCTCCCGTGACCGAACGACGGTAGGCTAGTCGCCGTCCGTGAGCGAGGCTCGGCGCATGGCGCCCAGGGTCGTGCATGGACGTTGTCGTTCAAATCGCACTGCTTGCCGTCGGGCTCGCTCTCGCACTGGTCGCAAGTGACATAGCCGTCTCGTACACGAGAGCTTTGGCCCACGCGCTCGGCGCGCCCAGCTTCGTCGTCGGAGTCGTCCTCGTCGCTCTCGGCACGGATCTCCCCGAGATCGCGAACTCGATCGCCGCCCACCTTCAGAACGAGGGCGACGTGAACGTCGGAGACTCGGTCGGCTCGACACTGACCCAGGACACGTTCGTGCTGGGTCTGTTCCCGCTGATCGTCGCCGTGATCGCCATCTCCCGTCGACAGGTGGGCCTCGTGACCGGGTTGACGCTGACCGGTCTTCTCTTGACGGCGTGGTTCGTGTCGGACGGCCGCCTGGGGCGAGCCGACGGAGTCGTCCTGGTCGTGGCGTGGATGATCTCGATCGCGCTCGTGGCCCGGTTCGGCGGTGTCGGTCACGTCCTCGACGAGCCGCCCGAGGTGCGAGTCGACGGTCACCTCGCGCGCGCCTCGGTCGTCCTCGCGATGTTGCTCGTCGTAGGCGTCGGGGCGACGGTTGCCGTACGGGCGCTCGTCGATCTGGCCGAGAGCCTCGGCGTCCCGGCGTTCGCCCTCGCGTTCTTCGGGGCTTCGCTGGGCACGTCGGCGCCGGAGATCGTGGTCGACCTGACAGCGCTCGCCCGCGGTGCGCCGGGTATCGCTCTCGGTGACGCGCTCGGGAGCTCGCTCGTCGACTCGACGCTCTCGATCGGGATCGGTCCGATCGTGCAGCCGGCACCCGTGAGCGCTCGACTCGCTGTGGTGGCGACGCTGTACACGGCGCTCGCCATCGCTGCGGTGGCGACGCTGCTGCTGATTCGGAAGCGCCACGACCGCGTCAGCGCGCCTGTTCTCATCGGCCTCTACGCCCTCTCGTACGTCGTCCTGATCAGCGCCGACTAGGAGGACTTGCCCGCTCAGTCGGACGTTCCGGCAAAGATCCGCTGGAGAGCAGCCGCGTCTTCCGGCTGGCAGTACACGTGGACGCGGTCTCCCGGCTCGAGGACGACGCCTCCCTCGACCGACCGGGGCCGACCCTCGCGGATGAGGAGACCGACCCATGCGCGCTCACCGAGGGGAAGCTGCGCGATCGCCCGGCCGCTGGCGTAGGCATCGTCGCGGACGACGAACTCCAGGACCTCCGCAAGATCGTGCTCGACACGGCGGAACGGGATGCGGAGCCTCGTGGCGACGTGAGGCACCGTGGCGCCCTGGACGATCACCGAGAACAGAACCACCACGAACACGATCCCGTAGAGGCGCTCCGATCCGTTCACGCCAGCGAGGACCGCGAGTGCACCGAGCAGGATCGGGACAGCCCCTTTGAGGCCTCCCCAGACCACGAACAGGCGCTCGCCCCAACGGAGGCGTGTGGGGAGCAGGAGCGGTCCGGCCGCCAGCGGGCGTGCGACGAACGCGAGGATGACGGCGAGCGCGATCCCGTCGCTCCAGACATCGAGCTCGCTCAGGTCGCTGATCGCGATCGACAGGCCCAACGCGACGAACGCGGCGATCTCCGCGAGGCCGGCCAGCGAGGCGTGAAAGCTTTCGATCTCGCCCTTCTGCGTCGCGGCCGCATCTCCGAGGAGGATTCCCGCGACGAAGACGGCGAGGAAGCCGGAGCCGCCGACCACGGCGGCGAGCCCGTAGATGATCCCGGCTCCGGCCAACACCCGAATCGGGTAGAGCGCAGGGCCGGTGAGCCGAACGCGGCGCATGACGGGGAGGAGCAGGAGCGCGCCGACCACGCCCGCCGCGAGCCCGAGCGCCATCTCGACGGCGAACTCCTCCGCGACGATCCAGAGGGTCCCGTCGTCCCGCGTGGCAAGCTCGATCATCCCGATCATGAGCGCGATCCCGACGGGATCGTTCATCCCCGCTTCGCCCTCGAGGATCGTCCCCGAACGACCGCGTACCTCGCGGGCGCCGAAGACCGAGAACGTGACCGCCGGATCCGTCGGCGCGATCGCCGCTCCGACGAGCCCGGCCTCGATCCAGCTGAATCCAAGGAGGTATCGCGCGGCGAGGGCCACGACACCGGCGGTGAGGAATGTTCCGACGATGCCGAGAGCGAGGATCGGGCCTGCGGCACGCCGGAACCGCTCGACGCCGATGTGCAGGCCTCCGTGGAAGAGGATCACGATCAGCGCGACGACCGCGATTCGCTCGACCTCCTGGATCGAGAGCAGGCGCTCGGCGCCCGGCACGAGCTCGCCGAGAAGCACGGCTCCGACGAGGAACACGGCGGCGTACGGAACGGCGACTCGGTCTGCGAGGCGCATCCCGAGCAACGCGACGAATACCGCCGCGGAGACTGCGAGAATCGCGGCGCCGAAGTCGGTGATCTCGGTCATCGGCGCTCTGGAATCTACGGCGCGAGTCGGCGTGCCATCGTGGTGGGCTAGTCAAGCTGTCCCACCACCGTGCCATCGCGCTAACAGTCTCCTTACAGCGTTCTCACCCCGGACCCACGCCGAATCCCGATACTTCACCCCGGGCGCCATGCGGAAGCTCAACCTCTTCGCCTGCTCGATCGTCGCAGCGACGGTCGTCGGCACCGCCGGTGCGGCGGAGCCGGACGTCGGCGTCCTCTCGGTCGAGCGCGGCAAGGGCGTCGTCGTGCTCGACCTGCGCGGATCGATGCTCGGGCGGCTGACGTCCGGGTCGATTCGCGTGACCGACCTGACTCCGCGCGATCGCTTCTCGGCGTTGGTCGTCGGGCGGAAGGTGACGGAGGAACGGCTCGGACCGAGGGTGGCGCGCTACCGCGGGCAGGGCCTCCGCTTCCGGATGGTGGGGGGCAGGTACCGGATCGTCCTCCGCGGTACGGGCATCGACCTCTCCGCCGTCGGTCGGGGGTTCGTCCTGCTCGACGGCGAGCCGAGACTGGACGGCGACACAGGGGTCTACTCGTTCGACGGCGTGGATTGCGGGGTCGAGCCCCTGCTGTGCACCCCTCTTCCCGACGAGCCTGAGCGCTTCGAGCTCGGGCCTCCGCCGGAGGAGATCGACGACCAGCCGAAGCTGCGATGAGCCAGCAGCAGCACACGATCCTCGTCGTCGAGGACGAGACCTCGATCGCCTCCTTCGTCGCCGCCTACCTGAAGAATGCGGGCTACGCGGTCCGGACGGCGTCGACGGCGCAGGCCGCAGTCGCGGAGCTCACGAGCGAGCCGCCGGCATTGATCGTGCTCGACCTCAACCTCCCCGACGGTGACGGGGTCGAGCTCTGTCGACGCATTCGCAAGGGGTCGGACGTGCCGATCCTGATGCTGACGGCACGCGACGAGGACGTCGACAAGATCATCGGGCTCGAGGTCGGCGCGGACGACTACATGACGAAGCCGTTCAACCCGCGCGAGCTCGTCGCCCGTGTCAAGAGCGTGCTCCGACGGGCTGCTCCGGAACGGCGCCGCAGCGAGTCGGAGGAGCTGCGCCACGGGGACCTCGTCATCAACGCCGGAAAGCGCGAGGTCCACGTCGGCGAGGAGGAGATCCGGCTCGCTCCCAAGGAGTTCGAGCTCTTGTGGGAGCTGCTCGACCATCGCGGGATCGTTCTCACGCGCGACCAGCTGCTCGAGCGAGTGTGGGGCTACACCTTCGCCGGCGACACGCGGACGGTCGACGTTCACGTTCGTCAGATCCGGCGAAAGCTCGGCGACGCATCGCCGATCGTCACCGTCTGGGGCGTCGGCTACAAGGTCGCCACCGAGCGTACTCCCTCTCCGGCCTCGTAGACCTCTACGCTGAGCCGGGATGCTCGGGACGCTTCGCTTCCGACTCACCGCCCTCTTCCTCCTGGTCGTGCTCGTCTTCGGCCTCGTGTCGATCGCGCTCGCGGTTCGCCTCTTCCAGGACGTGACGCGCAGCGAGTCGGTGCGCGAGCTCGAGCGGGAAGCCGCCGGTCTCGCGGATCTGTATGCGGAAGCGGCTCTGCGCTCGAGCGACGAGGGTGCGAAGGCGCCGGAGTTCGCGGCGGCGACCCTCGAGCTCGCGACGGGCGACGAGCTCTACTACGTGGGTGCGTCGCTGTTTCCCGGGCAACGGTTCGGGTTGACACGGCTCCGGCGAAGCACGCTCGGCGACGTCGCGCTCGATCGGGACAGCCTCGTGACGTTCGAGTTCACGCCGCCGGGCGAAGGCCGGCGGCTGATCGCGGCTGCGCAGCCCGTGCAGCTCGTGCAGGGGACCGAGCCGTTCGGCTGGCTCGTCGTGGCGAAGCCGGTCACCGAGCTCCGTGAGCAGTGGCTGACGTTGCTCGGGCGCCTCGCGCTGGCGCTCGCCGTCGGGATCGGGCTTGCTGGCGTGCTCTTCTGGTGGCTCTCGCGGCGGCTCACCGAGCCCGTGCTCGCCCTTACGCGGGCGACACACGACGTCGCGGCCGGCCGCTACGACGTCGAGATCCCGGACACGCGGGGAAGTGACGAGATCTCGCTGCTGAGCGAGCGCTTTCGCCGCATGGTCGCTCAGCTCGCCGAGGCCGAGCAGCTGAAGCGGTCGTTTCTCATGTCCGTCTCGCACGAGCTCCGCACGCCGCTGACAGCAATCCGCGGTCACGTCGAGGCGCTCCGGGAGGGCGTCGTCACCGAGCCCGATCAGGTCCGGCACTCGCTGGACGTCGTGGCCACGGAGACCGATCGCCTGGAGCGGCTCGTGGGTGACGTCCTCGACCTCGCGAAGCTTCAGGCCCATCGCTTCACCGTTCGTCAGGAGGAGGTCGATCTCGGTCGCGTGCTCGACCACGCGTACGGCGCCTTCGCCGAGGAGGCGCGGCGACGCGAGATCGACTACCGGCTCGAGACGTCCGACGAGTCGCCCGTGATCGTGTCCGACGGCGACCGCGTGCTCCAGGTGATCTCGAACCTGCTCTCGAACGCCTTTCGGTGGACCCCGGACGGAGGGCGGATCGCGCTCGAGCTCGGCGCCGGCAACGGGGCCGTGCGCGTCGACGTCGTGGACTCGGGGCCAGGAGTCGCGCAGGAAGAGCGCGACCGGATCTTCGACCCCTTCATCTCGCACGACGTCAACGGAACAGGCCTCGGGCTGCCCATCGCCAGGGAGCTCGCGCTCGCGCTCGGGGGCCGGATCGAGCTCAGGTCGGAGCCCGGCAGCGGGTCCCGGTTCCGGCTCGTCCTGCCCGTTGTCGCCGGGGCGTAGCCCCGGGCTCGCTACGCCGCGGCGGCGTGCTCGATCGGCTTGGTCTCGGCGTCGTGGCGCGGGAGCTCTTCGACCAGCGCGGCCACCTGCGCGGCACTGCCGGCGTGTTGCCGCTCGAGGCGGTCGAGGCGCGAGTCGACGCCCCGCCAGCCGGAGCTGACCAGCTCGACGAGCAGGGCCAGGTCGTCCACGCGCGCGTGGCGCTCGGCGAGCATGTCTCCCTCGAGACGCTCGAGACGCCTGATCGCCTGGTTGAGCAATCCCCGGATCTCGGCGATGTGGCGGGCGACCGGGAGGACCTCGGTCCGAAGACCGTCGCGGACTGCGACTCCGACCTGCGCCGGAATGGCTGCCTCGAGGTCGGCCGCCGCCGTCGCAAGCGCTTCGAGCTGAGCCCGGGAGCGCTCGAGCGTGGCCTCGAACAGAGCGGGCTCGGGGCGGCCCGCCGTTGCGTCGGCGATCCGCTGCGTGGCTCGGTGCAGTGCAGCTTCGTCCATGGGCGCCGAGGCTACTCTCACCGCCGGATGGACACGTCGCTCCTCGACTACGAGCTGCCGGCCGAGCTGATCGCGCAGCAGCCTCTCGAGCGGCGGGACTCGTCTCGGCTCCTCGTCTACCGACGTGGATCCGGCGAGATCGAGCACCGGGTGTTCTCCGAGCTACCGGATCTGCTCGAGCGAGTGCTCGTGGTCGTCAACGACACCCGCGTGGTGCCCGCGCGACTACGGCTCCGGCGCTCGACGGGAGGTCGGGTCGAGCTGTTGCTGCTCGAGCAGGTCGACGCAAGCGGGCTCTGGGAGGGCCTTGCCCGGCCCGCGCGCCGTCTCCGGACAGGCGAACGCATCGGCCCGGTCGAGCTCGTCGAGCCGCTCGGCGACGGCCTGTGGCTCCTTCGCGTCGAGGACGGACCGTCCGGGGAAGTCCCGCTCCCGCCCTACATCCGCGAGCCGCTCGCCGACCCCGACCGCTACCAGACCGTGTACGCCGAGGCGACGGGCTCGGCTGCTGCCCCGACCGCGGGCCTCCACTTCACGCAGGAGCTTCTGGGCCGGCTCGACTCGGCCGTGATCACGCTCCACGTCGGGCTCGACACGTTTCGTCCGATCGCGAGCGCACGACTCGAGGATCACGCGCTGCACGGCGAGCGCTATGCCGTCGAGCCTGCCGCCTGGGCGCGGATCGCGGCCGCCGAGCGAGTGCTGGCGGTGGGGACGACGACGGTACGCACGCTCGAGTCCGTCGTGAGAACCGGTGAGCTCTCGGGGCGTACGACGCTCTACGTCACTCCGGGGTTCACGTTCCGGCGAGTGGACGCGCTGCTGACGAACTTCCATCTGCCGCGCTCG
>JBOHBD010000044.1:0-2093 GCA_050698195.1 Gaiellaceae bacterium | reverse complement strand
CGGCCGTTCAGGAGGTTGTAGTGGACCTGCATCACGACCTGGCTGCCCGCGGGAAGCGGGACCCCGGTTCCTTCCGGGAGCCGGTCGCCGCCCCAGCCCGGCGCCCAGGCGGCGACCCAGCTCGCGTCGTTCAGCGCCTCCTGAATCGCAGCGCCGCTCGAGCCGAGCGAGAGTCCCGTTCCGCCGAAGCAGGTCCATCCCTGTCCCGCGTCGCGCCGGTCGAGCCGCTTTGCCTCACCGACCTGCGCCCGGTCGATGCGGAAGAGGATCACGTGGTGGACGACCTTCGAGGCTCCCGGCACGATACGGGCCGACGTGACGGAGCCGTCGCGGGAGAGCTTCGGGTCGAGCAGAAAGCAGCGGTAGTCGTCTGTCGTGCCCTTCGGCGCGCTGGGCCGGTAGGCGGCGGGCATCCGCAGGTAGAGGAGCGACTCGCCGTCCGCGGCCGGAGCCGGCTTCCGGGGGACGGGCCTGAGTGCCGGCCCGTCGGTCCTCCCGCCTGCACGGGCCCAGCTCACGATCGTCGCGCGCTCCCGCGCCGTCAGTTTGCGCTCGTCCTCGCCGACGTAGCTCGGCGAGCGCCGCCCCGGCGGCCACGGGGGCATGAGACCCGCTTGCACCACAGCCGCGATGAGGCTGGCCCGCGAGGAGATCTGCTTCGCGGTCTCGAGCGGGAAGGGCGCGATGCCGCCGGACTGGTGGCAACCGGCGCACTTCTGCTGGATGATCGGCGCCACGTCCCGCTCGAAGCTCGGCGTCACCCCTAGTCCGACCTGTCCTCCGCCGCCCTGCGAGGACGCGATCGCCGCGAGTGGGACGAGGAGCGCGGGGACGAGCGCGAGGGCAAGGGCGACCCTGCGGCTACCCACGCTGGGCGTCATATGTACCCCACAGCTCGCGCAGGACGCCGCAGATCTCGCCGATCGTGCAGCGCGCGCGGAGCGCTGCGCGCATCGGAGGGAGCAGGTTCGCATCGCTCTCGGCGGCACGGCGAACCTCGGTGAGGGCGGCCTCGGCGGCCGCCGCGTCCCGCTCCGCGCGCACGCCCGCCGTTCGCTCACGCTGCCGGCGCTCGCTCTCGGGGTCGACCTGGAGGAGCTCGACGCGCTCCCCCTCGTCCTCCGTGAAGCGGTTGACCCCCACGACGACTCGCTCCGCCGCCTCGATCTCGGCCTGGTAGCGGAACGCCGAGGCCTCGATCTCCGCCTGGACGAACCCCTGCTCGATCGCAGCGACCGCGCCTCCGAGCTCGTCGACACGGTCGATCAGCTCCCGCGCGCGCTCCTCCAGCTCGGCAGTCAGCGACTCGACGAAGTACGAGCCGCCGAGCGGGTCGGCCGTGTCCGTGCCGCCGGCCTCGTGCGCGAGGATCTGCTGCGTCCGGAGGGCGATCCGCGCGGCGTGCTCCGACGGCAGCGCGAGCGCCTCGTCGTAGGAGTTCGTATGGATCGACTGCGCGCCCCCGCACACCGCCGACAGCGCCTGGACCGCGACGCGCACGACGTTGTTCTCGGGCTGCTGCGCCGTGAGTGTCGAGCCTCCCGTCTGAGCGTGGAAGCGAAGGGCGATCGCGCGTGGGTTCGTCGCGCCGAAGCGCTCCTGCATGATCCGCGCCCACAGCCGGCGCGCCGCTCGGAACTTCGCGACCTCCTGGAAGAAGTGGTTGTGCGCGTTGAAGAAGAACGAGAGCCGCTCGCCGAAGGCGTCCGGCGAGAGTCCCGCCGCGATCGCCGCCTCGCAGTAGGCGATGCCGTTCGCGAGCGTGAACGCGAGCTCCTGCGCTGCGCTCGCTCCGGCCTCGCGAATGTGGTACCCGGAGATCGAGATCGTGTTCCACCTCGGCAGCCGCTCGTGGCAGTAGGCAAAGAGGTCGGTCGTGAGCCGCATCGTCGGCCGGGGCGGGAAGATGTAGTTGCCGCGGGCGACGTACTCCTTGAGGACGTCGTTCTGGACCGTCCCCCGAAGCCGGTCGGCCGGGACTCCCTGCGCCTCGGCGACGACCTCGTAGAGGAGCAGGAGGAGCGCGGCGGGCGCGTAGATCGACATCGAGGTGGAGACGACGCCGAGCGGGATGCCGTCGAGCAGCACCTCCA
>JBOHBD010000043.1:0-2912 GCA_050698195.1 Gaiellaceae bacterium | reverse complement strand
CGAAGAACGCCAGGCGTTCCTCGGCGAGCCGCTCGATCTCGCGCTCCTCGCGCCGCATGCCGGGCGTGCGCAGGACCGAGCGGACGATACCGGCCTTCGTGTAGCCGAAGGCCGCAGCCATCACGTTCTCCTTCACCGTCATGTTCAGGAACAGGCGCAGCGTCTGGAAGGTCCGGGCGACTCCGCGACGCGCGATCTGGTGCGGATCGAGGCCGACGAGCGACCGGCCCTCGAAGAGGATCTCGCCCTCGTCGGGCGGGTAGACACCCGTGACGACGTTGAAGAGCGTCGTCTTGCCGGCTCCGTTCGGGCCGATGACGCTCACGATCTCGCCCTCGCCCACGACGAGGTCGAGGTCGTCGAGACACTTCAGGCCGCCGAATGCGAGCGAGACGCCGCTGACCTCGAGCAGGGGAGCTCGTTCCTCGCTCATACGATCTCCACGCGCTGCTTCCCGAACAGGCCCTGGGGCCGGAACGCCATCAGCCCGACGAGGAGCGCGCCGATCAGGACGAAGCGGGCGACGGCGGGCTGCGGGAGCAGGAGGTTCTCCCAGACGCACGCGGCGAGGTAGAGGACGGGGACGAGCCCGACGGCGCGCCAGAGCGGGCGTCGCACGAGCGTGATCGCGAGGACGGCCGCGACGAGCCCCATGTAGGCGAGCCGCCCCGTCGCCCCGGTCGCCAGCCCGTCCGGAGTGACGATGTCCACCGGGAGCAGCACCCACGACTCGACGAGATCGTCGATTCGCGCCTGCCCGAAGGACGTGCCTCCGACGAGCGAGGGCCGCACCTGCTCCGCGATCTCGTGCACGACGAAGCCGAACACGACCGTCCCGGCGAGAACGGCCACCGATCGCCACCAGGGGCGGATCACGACGAAGAGCGTCAAGACGACGCCGACGTAGAAGACCCAGCTGGCGTTGTCCGCGTCACGGAGCGCTTCGAGCGAGGCGGTGATGAGGACCGCGCCGACGGTCACGCCGAGCAGGCTTCCCGCACCGCCGAGCACGACCATCGCGTACACGGTGATGAGGAGCACGATGTCGAAGTTCGCGGGGAAGACGGCGCCCTGCAGGGGAGCGAAGATCGCGCCCGCGACGCCGGCGATGCCCGCACCGACGGCAAACGCGAGGAGCTTCAGCCGGCTCACCGGCATCGTCATCAGCTCCGCCGCGAGCTCGTCCTCGCGGAGCGCGCGCCACGCTCGCCCGGTGCGCGACTGGTTGACGAGGTACAGGCCGGAGGCGATGACGACGAGCGCGAGCAGCGCGACGTAGAAGTAGCCGTCGAGCGAGGTCACCTGGCGCCCGAAGAACTCGAGCGGGTAGATGTCCGAGATCCCGTTCGGCCCGCGCGTGAAGGATGCGTTGACGACCACGACGAGCCAGATCTGGAGAAAGAAGAGGGTGACGATCGCCAGGTAGTCGCCGACGAGCCGTCGCGAGGGAAGACCCAGCACGAAGCCTGCCGCCGCGACCGCGACCGCGATCGCCGGCACGGCGAACTGGGCCTCCCAGTGCCTGCCCGCGTACTCGGACGCGACCGCCGCGTACAGGTACGCGCCGAGGCCGAAGAAGGCGACGAACCCGAGGTCGAGGAGGCCCACCCAGCCGACGGCCACGTTCAGCCCGAGCGCGAGGAGCACGAAGATCAACGTGTCGATGCCGACCTGCATCAGGTACTCGGACTTGACGAAGAGCGGGAAGACGGCGAACGGGAGGACGAGCGCCAAGAGCTTGACGACGGGCGGTGTCCGCTCGTAGAGGCCCTCCACGCGGCCCGCAACAGATCGCGCGCGCCGCTCCTCCGCGCTCGCGACCCATTCGTCGACGCCGATCCGCGGCTGAACGGGAGGCTCCGACATCAGACCTTCTTCAACTCCGGCTTGCCGAAGATGCCCTGCGGCCGAAGGAGCATGAAGGCGACGAGGATCAGGAAGACGACGAGGTCGCTGAACGCGCTCCCGAGCCGCCCTCGAGTCAGATCCTCGATGTACCCGACGGAGAACGCCTCGGCGAGACCGATGAAGAGGCCGCCGAACATCGCGCCGGGAATCGACCCGATCCCACCCACGACCGCCGCGGTGAATCCCTTCAATCCGTAGCCGAACCCCATGAAGTGGTTGATCGAGCCGAAGACGAGGCCCACGAGGACCCCGGCGGCACCCGCGAGCGCCGAGCCGATGAAGAAGGTCTTCACGATCACCCCGTCGACGTCGATCCCCATCATCGCCGCCGCCTCGCGGTCGACCGCGGTCGCGCGCATCGCCTTCCCGAGCTTCGTCCGGGTGACGAGGAGCCAGAGCGCGATCATCATCGCGGTCGCGGAGGCGAAGACGACCACCCGCAGGATCCAGACGTTGAGCGGGCCCACGTGGATGCCGACCTCGACGTCGACGAGGTCGAACGACTCGTAGCTCCGGAAGTCCGCGCCGAATAGGAGCAGGACCGTGTTCTGGAGGAAGAACGAGACCCCGAGGGCGCTGATCAACGGCGCGATGCGCGGCGCTCTGCGCAACGGCCGATACGCGAAGCGCTCGATCGCCACGCCGAGGACGCCGCATCCCGCCATCGCCGCGAGCACCATCAGCACGATCAGGAGCCAGACCGCGACGCTCGGGTCCTGAGCGCCACCCAGCCAGCCGATCACGCCCCAGCCGATGAACGCGCCGACCATGAGCACGTCGCCGTGGGCGAGGTTGAGCAGCTTCAGGATCCCGTAGATCATCGAGAACCCGAGCGCGACGAGCGCGTAGACGCTCCCCAGCGTGACGCCGTTGACGATCAGCTGGACGAGCTTGTCCCAGTCCACGCGCGGGTTATCTCATAGACGGTCGCGGAAGACGAGCGGCCCACCTCGCGGCGGGCCGCCCGCGTCCGATCGAAATGGTCCTAGCCGAGCGGGCTGTAC
>JBOHBD010000042.1:0-4348 GCA_050698195.1 Gaiellaceae bacterium | reverse complement strand
GAAGACCGGAAACGTCGTTCTGACCCTCGACGGCAGGGGAGCGCGATGAAGGCGATCGTCCATCACGAGTACGGCGGGCCTGACGTCCTGGAGCTCGTGGACGTCGACAAGCCCGTCCCTTCGGCGGTGACCCGGTGGTGGAAAGGCCTATCCGCTGAGCGAGACTGCGGACGCTCTCAGGTATCTCGGCGAGGGGCACTCCCGGGGCACGATCGTCGTCACCGTGTGAGGCTCCGCCCGTCGAGCCGGATCGTCCAGGGGTCGATCGCGTCGATCCGCAAATGCGTCTCGCTCCAGGGATCGCGCGCGAGCGTCGCGCGGACGGCATCCTCCGACTCGGCCTCGACGACGTGCACCACCCGGTGCTCGTCGGCCAGCGGCCCGCCCAAGACGACGAACCCCTCGTCCACGAGCCCGTCCATGAAGAACGCGTGCGCCGGCCAGTCGGACTGCTCCTCGAGCGCCCGCGAGGGGTCCCACCGAGGGCCGGAGCGGCGGAGCACGACATGGAACATCGCCACGCTCGCATTCTGCGGCACGACCCGACTCCCGGGCAGGGAGGCCGCGCTAGCCGGTCCAGGGCGGCAGGACGAGTGCTTGCTCGTGCACGGGATCGCCGTGCGAGACGATGACGTGCCCACCCGCTCCAGCCATCTCTACGCGCGGTGCGATTCGCGCCGGCGTGCGTACTGCCGGCGCATCTTCACGCGGCTTCCGCAGCCCTCCATGCTGCACCAGCGCCGCGTCCCATTTCTGCTCGTGTCATAGAAGAGCCAGCCGCAGTCGCCCGCGCCGGGGCATTCCTTGACCCGGTCCAGCTCGCCATCGGTCAGCAGCTCGACGGCCGACTGCGCTACCGGCCAGAGCGGTCTGCAGAGCGCGTCGGGACGGTGGTGCCACGACCACGCATACCCGCTCCCGCGTTTGGCGAGCTGCGCGCTCGCCAGAGCAGCTGCGTACTCCCTTCGCAGGCGTGCGAGGTCGCCTTGCCGAGGGTGTTGGGAGCGAGAGATCCTGCGGAAGACCCCCTCGATCGCCTCGCGCAACGCCAGGGCGCGCGCAAAGACCACTGCCGCATCCGCGGGCCGAGATGTCGCCTCGGCGAGAAGGCGGTCGAGCTCGACCTGCGCGAGCGCGTCGGCGTGCCAGCTCCACCGTACGAGTGCACCTGCTGCCGTCGGCGGACCTCGGCGTCTGGCTCTCCGCTCTCGGCACGTACACGAACCGCGGGATGACCGGGCATCCGACGATCGACGTGCTCACCGAGGCAGTCGGTCGTGCGCTCGAAGGCCGCTTCCTGACGCGTGAGGAGCTCGCGCTCGCTGCCGAGCAGATCACGGGCGACCTGTCGTTCGGCGAGTACGTCCGCTCGAGCTGGGGCTCTTACCTGAAGCCGGCTTCGTTCCGCGGACGACTCTGCTTCGCCCCGAGCGACCATGGCCGAGTCAGATTCACGACCCCCGCGACGTGGGTCCGCGGGGGAATCGACACGCCGGACCCGGGAGTTGCGCTTCGCGAGGTCACCCGCCGCTTCCTCGCTGCCTACGCGCCAGCCACGGCCGAAGACCTCGCCTTGTGGTGGGGAGGATTCGGCCCCGCGCGAGGAGCACGAATGCTCGCAGCGCTCGGCGATGAGGCGGTCGAGCTCGACGTCGAGGGCGAGGGCGCCTGGGTGCTCGCACGGGACGTGCGCGAGATTGCTTCGGCCGAACCGCCGAACGCGGCACGGTTGCTCCCGGCGTTCGACCCGTGGGTGGTCGGCGCCTCGCGTCGCGCGGCGGCACTCCTCGAGCCGCGGCACAAGACGCGTGTCTACCGTGCGCAGGGGTGGATCTCGCCCGTGGTCCTCGTGAACGGCCGGATGGTCGGGGTGTGGAGGCATGCGCGTAAGGGCCGGCGACTGTCGGTCGAGCTCGAGCCGTTCGGGAGGTTGCCCGCCTGGGCCCGCACGCAGCTCGAGGCCGAGGCGGACCGGCTGGCGGCGTTTCTCGATTGTGAGCTCGAGCTCCCCCGCCGGCGCGGAGCCTGAGCGGCGCGAACGCCCGCTGCCGGGCGCCGCGCGCGCGCACGAGCGCCGGCCGGACGCCGACACTGCCGAGGAGATGAAGGGGCCTGGTTGTGAGAGAGCGCCTGGCGCCGCGCTCCAGCGGCTCCTCGAGGGAAGCGGCGCGGCTGACGGAGGCGGCACGACGATGACTTTGGGCCTCTCCGGAGTCGTAGGGTGACCGCCGGCCAAACAGAGCAGGACGAGGAACACCGATGAGAAAGCTGGTCGAATCGACGTTCATGAACCTGGACGGTGTCATCAGCTCTCCCCAGGAGTGGAGCCCCCCGTACTGGGACGACGAACATGCGAGCTACGCCCGCGGGCTGCTGCTCGCCGCGGACGCCCTCCTGCTGGGGCTCTGACCTACGAAGGCTTCGTGCAGGCGTGGCCGTCGAGGGACGGTGAGTACGCCGATCGCCTCAACAGCCTCCCCAAGTACGTCGCCTCACGCACGCTGCACGAGGCCACGTGGAATGCGACGATCCTCGAAGGCGACGTCGCAGAGGAGGTGGCGAAGCTCAAGCAGACCCCTCGGCGAGAACATCCTGAAGTTCGGCACGGGGGAGGTCGACCGGACGCTGATTGGGAACGAGCTCGTCGACGAGTTCCACTGCTGGGTCTTCCCCGTCCTCGCGGGAGGCGGTCAACGGCTCATCGAGGGCATCGACACGGCCCACCTGAAGCTCGTCGACACGACGACGTTCGGCAGCGGCATCGTCGTCCACACGTACGCCCCGAAGTAGCCGCCGCCGCACTCGGCGCCGCTCGAGACTGTGCGACACTCGTGCGGTGACCGCGACCGCAGGGTCTCGTTCCGCGCCGGCGCCGCTCGTACTGGACACCCCGCACGGTCAGGCGCAGGTGCACCTGCATCCCGCGGACGACGCGATTGCCGCGCTCGTCCTCGGTCACGGGGCCGCCGGAGGGGTGGCGTCCCGAGATCTCGTGGCGGTGACGGGCGTCGCGCTCGCGGAGAGAGTCAGCGTCGCGCTCGTCGAGCAGCCCTACCGCGTCGCGGGACGACGCTCTCCTGCACCGGCGCATCAGCTCGACGCCGCCTGGGTCGCCGTCGTCGATCACCTGCGGACGGGCGATCTGCAGGGGTTGTCGTTCGTCGTCGGCGGCCGGTCCTTGGGCGCGCGGGTGGCCTGCCGCACCGCGACGGCTACCCGTGCCGTCGCAGTCCTCTGCCTCGCGTTCCCGCTGCAGCCGCCGCGCCGCTCCGGGGCGGGCGTTGCGCCCAGCCGTCTATCCGAGCTCGACGAGGTGACGGTGCCGACACTGGTCGTGCAGGGCGCCCGAGACCCGTTCGGCATTCCGCCTGCAACCGCGCATCGCACGGTCGTGCAGGTAGCGGGCGACCACGGCCTGAGGACGGACCTCGACGCAGTGGCCGCCGCCGTCCGAGCCTGGCTTCCCCGCGCCGTGGACAGGCGACGCGGAGAGTGATGCGCGGTCAGTCGACCCCGCCTAGATGATCGTGATCGTGAACGTCTGGGGGCTGCTCGTGTCGCTGCCCCCGTTGCCGGTGCCGCCGTTGTCGACGGCGCGCACGGTCACCGTTGCGACGCCGAGCCCGAGCAGCCTGGGGGTGTAGGTGAGCGTCCCGTCGGGCGCGACGGCCGGCTGCACGGCGAAGAGCCCTGGGTTGTTGGTGGTGACGACGAAGGTGACGGCCTGCGAGGACTCGTTCGCCGGCCCAGGCGTGATGCCCGTCGCCCAACCCGAAACGGACTGGCCCCCGAGGAGCGAGATCGCGACCTGACTCAATCCTGCTGAGAAGCTCGGGGCGTCGTTGACGGCTGTGACGCTGATGGTGAGGCTACGTGGCGCGCTCGTGTCGTCGCCCCCGTTGGCGGTTCCTCCGTCGTCGAGCGCGGTGACGGTTACCGTGGCGACCCCGTTTGCGTTCGCTGCGGGCGTGTAGGTGAGTGCTCCGTCCGAAGCCACAGCCGGCTGTGCCGCGAAGAGCCCCGGGTTGTCGGAACCGACGGTGAACGTGACCAGTTGCGACGACTCGCTCGCCGGCCCGGGCGAGACCCCAGATGCCCACCCCGCGATCGACTGCGGGCCGGCGTCCTCGAGCACGGTCTGGCTCGGTCCCGAGGTGAAGCTCGGCGGAATATTGACCGGCGGAGGCGGCGGGGGCGGCAGCGGGGGCGGAGGCGGCAGCGGCAGCGACAGCGGGGGCGGCAGCGGTAGCGGTGGAAACACCGAGTCCTCGGGCAAGGGCGGCACGCTCTTCTACAAGATCGAGGACCCGATCGACCACTGGGACCCCCAGCGGACGTACGTCGGTAC
>JBOHBD010000041.1:0-3227 GCA_050698195.1 Gaiellaceae bacterium | reverse complement strand
CCCTGTAGCCGAGCCTCTTGACGGCGAGCTCGGCACGATCGATCTGCGCCAGCGTCTCGGGGCTCACCGCCGTCCCGTACGGGATGCGCGAGGCGAGGCAGGGCGAAGCCGGCTTCTCCGCGCTCGGGACGCCGAGCTCGCGGGCGAGGCGTCGAACCTCGTCCTTCCCGAAGCCCGCCTCCAGGAGCGGGTGGACGACGCCGTGCTCCTCCGCCGCGCGCAGCCCCGGCCGCCAGTCTCCGACGTCGTCGGCGTTGGCGCCGGAGAGAACCGCTGCGTATCCGCGCCGCCGGGCGAGCGCGGACAGGCGGTCGTACAGCTCCGTCTTGCAGTGGTAGCAGCGGTCGCGGTCGTTGAGCCGGTAGCCCTCGCGCTCGAGCTCGGCGGTCGTGACGACCTCGTGTCGAATCCCGATGACGCGGGCGACCTCTCGGGCGCCGTCGAGCTCCCCGGTCGCGAGAGC
This sequence comes from Gaiellaceae bacterium, assembly GCA_050698195.1. Lineage (GTDB taxonomy): Bacteria > Actinomycetota > Thermoleophilia > Gaiellales > Gaiellaceae > GMQP-bins7. Next base: position 2,764 of record JBOHBD010000041.1, on the reverse strand, counting down.
GGGCGAGACGGCCGTCACCGCCAAGGCACGCTCACCGAGCGCTCTCGCCGCCAGAGCCGCGACGAGCGACGAGTCGACACCTCCCGAGAACGCGACGATGCAGCTCCCGAGCGAGCGGATCCTGCGCTCTGACTCCTCGACGTTCCTCATCGCTCATGGGCGCGAGCGAGTGCCTCTGCCCAGATCGACTTTACGGCGCGCCCCGTCGTCCTCGCAAGCTCGGCGCAGTCGTCGTGCTCCGGTGCGACGTTGACGACCTGTCCGTCGAGCAGCCCCACCTTGACGCGGATGCGGCCGCCGTCGACCTCCACGACTCGCTCGTCGCGCTCGAGCTCGTACCGGCCGAGACGTGCCACGCGAACGCCGAGGGCGCTCGTCTCCTCGAGCATGGCTCGGACGACGCCGGCCTCGGCTGCGGGACGGGCGACGGCGGAGAGGACGATGCCCGGGCGTCCCTTCTTCATCTGTGCCGGCACCGTCCAGACGTCGAGCGCCCCGGCCGCGAAGCAGCGCTCGACCGCGTCGGGTACGAGCTCCGGCACGAGGTCGTCGAGATTCGTCTCGAGGAGGACCACCTCGCCTGTCGTGACGGCCGCCATTGCGCCCAGGACGACCCGCACGACGTTCGGCCGGTCGGCGAAGTCGGCGGTGCCGGCGCCGTAGCCGACGCGCTCGAGCGTGAGCGGCGGCAGCGGCCCCCACGAGCCGACGGACACCGCTGCGATCGCCGCGCCGGTGGGAGTGACGAGCTCCGCCTCGGTCTCGACGCCCACCAGCGGTGCTCCCTCGAGCAGCGCGAGGGCCGCAGGCGCGGGGAGTGGAAGCACGCCGTGTGCGGCCCGTGTGAGCCCGCGCGCGAACGGGAGCGGCGAGCAGGCGACCCGGTCCACGTCGAGCTCGTCGAGCAAGGCGAACGTCCCGCAGACGTCGACGAGCGTGTCCACCGCTCCGAGCTCGTGGAAGTGCACCTCCTCGAGCGGGACGCCGTGGATCCGGGCCTCCGCCTCCGCGAGGCGGGCGAACGCGTTCAGCGACCGCGCACGAGCGGTCGTGGGGAGCTCCGCGTCCTCGACGGTCTTCCGGATCTCGCGGTACCCGCGGTGGGCGTGCTCGCTCTCAGACTCGACGCGCACGTGCAGCGCGCCGATCCCCTGACGCGCGACGCGTTCGACGGCGATCTCCACGTCGGCGAGGCCCAGTCGCTCCGGGACGGCGCGCAGGACGTCCTCGCTCGCGCCCGCGTCGAGGAGCGCGGCGAGGAGCATGTCCCCCGCGAGGCCGCCGACGCAGTCGAGGTAACAGAGGCGCGGCACTACCCGCGACCTCGCGCGATGAGCGCTGCGATCGTGCCGGCACCGAGGCCGTCGTCGATCCCGACGACCGCCAGGCCCGCCGCGCAGGAGGACAGCATCGCGTCGAGCGCCGTCCGCCCGCCGTGCGCCGAGCCGTACCCGACACTCGTCGGCACTCCGATCACCGGCCCGGGGGCGAGACCTCCGACGACGCTCGCGAGCGCCCCATCCATCCCGGCGACCACGACCACGCAGGCTGCCCGCTGGAGGTCGGGAAGCACGGAGCCGAGCCGGTGGATTCCCGCGACGCCGACGTCCTCGTGCACGACGACGGTCGTTCCGAGCAGCTCGGCGCGAATGCGGGCCTCGTGCAGCACGGGCCCGTCGGAGGTCCCTGCCGAGACCATGGCGACGAGGCCCCGCGGCTCGGGTACGCCGCGGGCCACCCACACCGCGCGGGCGACGGCGTCCTCCTCCGCATCCTGTGCGACGGCCCGCACGGCCGCGCGTGTCTCGCCGTCGGCCCGCGTGACGAGGACGCTTCCCGCGCCCCCCTCGAGCATCGCCGAGACGATGCCGGCGACCTGCTCGGGCGTCTTCCCTTCCGCCAGCACCGCCTCGGGCGCTCCTTGCCGAAGCTCACGGTGGAGGTCGACGCGGGCGAACCCGAGGTCGCGGTACGGCAGCGAGGAGAGCGTCTCCAGCGCCTCCTCGGAGCTCACGTCTCCGCTTCGGACGGCGTCGAGGAGCTTGCCCAGATCGTCGCGCAGGCCTGCCACGAGACGATAGTAAGGTAGGCGCGTGGGCGTGAAGCTCGCCGAGGAGACGTGGGTGGGTCGCTCGATCCCGCGTCTCGAGGACGAGGCTCTGCTCCGCGGCCAGGGTCGTTTCATCGACGACCTCGATCCGGTACCGGGCGCGCGCCACGCCGCCGTGCTGAGGTCACCGCTGGCGCACGCCCGGATCGTGCGGGTGGATCCGGCACCGGCGCTCGAGGTGCCGGGTGTGGTCGGTGTGCTCACCGGAGCCGACGTCGCTTCGATGTCGCGTCCCTTCCCGGCCGGGATCGACTCCCCGGTCCACCACTACGCCGCCGCAGTCGAGGTCGTCCGCTATGTCGGCGAGCCGGTCGCCGTCGTCGTCGCGCGCGACCGCTACGTCGCCGAGGACGCCCTCGAGCTCGTCGACGTCGAGTACGAGCCGCTGGATCCCGTGCTCGACCCCGTCGCGGCCGCGGAGACGGACGCGTGCGTCTCGGACCGGTCGTTCCGCTACGGCGACGTCGACGGCGCGCTCGCCGACGCCGAGCTGGTGGTCAGGGAGCGGTTCCGCTTTCCCCGCTGGAGCTGCACTCCGGTCGAGTGCTACGGGGTCGTCTGCGACTGGGACGAGGCGGCGGGAAGCCTCACGGCGTGGGCAAACTTCCAGGGGCCGTTCACGCTCCATTCGGTCGCCGCGGCGGCTCTCGGGCT
>JBOHBD010000040.1:0-11560 GCA_050698195.1 Gaiellaceae bacterium | reverse complement strand
CTCGGCGGTCTTTGTGAGACCGCGCTGCGCGACGGTGAAGCGCACACTGATACGTTCAGCCACCGCGGCTACGACAGACAGCGCAACTACCGCGACTGGGGTTCCGAGCCCATAGCCGGCCGCAATGAGCGCGATAGCGGTGAAGAGCCCAGCTGTCACGAGCGAAACGACGTAGAGGACCGTCTTCCGCTGGGGGTGGCGATCCATTCGGTGGAACACTTGAACTATCCCTCGAACGGGGTATACGATGCGTGTGCCGTCAGTTCCCAATCGAGGAGTCATCGCCTATGCCCAAGGGCTTGAAGATCTGGTAACGCCGTACGCATCCTCGGTTCTGCGCCGGGGGTGGGCATCCCTCTTTCGGGGGTAACACCCGGAGGAACGGGACTCGTCGCAGGACAGGATGTGTTCGGTGCGTAGCTACGCAATGAGTCCACGCCGGAAGCCAACCGCTACGGCGTGGGCTCTGCTGCGCGCTTGTAGCTTCGCGAGCAGGTGCCGAACGTGGGACTTGACCGTCTCCTCTGAGAGGAACAGGCGCTCGCCGATCTCACGGTTTACGAGCCCGTCCGCGACGAGTTGGAGAACCTCGATCTCTCGTGCGGTCGGGTCCTGCCCGATCTCGCGCGTCGCCGGCGGGGTGAACGGGATGACCGACCCGTGCCGGCGCGAGCTGCGGCGAGCGGCAGCCGCCTCGAACCGGCGGCTGTGGTCGCGATAGCGGTCGAGAATCTCTTTGCGCTCGGCGGCGTCCACGTCTCCCGTATCGGCGACCGCGCCGGGCCGCTTTAGGTCGAGCGCGCGCCCTATCGCTCGAATGGGGGAGTCAGACCCGCGTCGAGGGAGTGATCCGCCCGGCCTTGATGTCCTCGGCGTAGTGGCAGGCGACGGTATGCCCGTCGACGCGTCGTAGCCGCGGCTCGTCGTCGGCACAGCGTGTCGGCTGGACGAACGGGCATCGCGTGTGAAACCGGCAGGCATGCGGCGGATTCGCCGGGCTCGGGAGATCCCCCTCGACCCGAATCGCCGTGCGACCCCTCTCCACCGCAGGATCCGGAATCGGGATCGACGACAGCAAGGTGATGGTGTACGGATGCAGCGGGTTGTCGTACAGGTCGTCGGCCGGAGCGACCTCGACGATCTTGCCCAGGTACATCACGGCGATCCGGGTGGAGATGTGACGAACGACGGCAAGGTCGTGCGCGATGAACAGATAGGTCAGCCCGAGCTCGGCCTGAAGCTCCTCCATGAGGTTGATGATCTGCGCCTGGATCGAGACGTCGAGTGCCGAGACGGGCTCGTCGCAGACGAGGAACTCGGGGTTGAGGGCAAGCGCGCGGGCAACTCCGATTCGCTGTCGCTGGCCGCCCGAGAACTCGTGCGGGTACCGGCCCAACGCGTCAGGTGGCAGCCCGACCAGGGACAAGAGCTCGCGTACGCGCGCTGCGTTGTCGGAACGGCCGGAGATTCCGTGGGTTCGCAGAGGCTCGCCGACGATGCGTCCAACGGAGTGCCGTGGATTGAGCGATGCGAATGGATCCTGGAAGACCATCTGCATTCTGCGACGGAGCGGCCGCAAGGCCCGCTCTTTCAGATGCGTGATGTCCGTGCCGTCGAAGAGGACTCGGCCGGCGGTCGGCTCGTATAGCCGAAGGATCGCGCGGCCAAGCGTGGTCTTGCCGCAACCGGACTCCCCGACGAGTCCGAGGGTCTCCCCTTGCAGAATGGTCAAGGAGACGTCGTCGACCGCCTTGATGTCCCCCACGTGACGGTCGAGGATGATCCCGCTCGTGATCGGGAAGTAGACCTTTAGAGCGTCGACTTCGAGCAGCGGGCTCACGCGCGTCCCTGGGCGGCTGCGGCTCCCAACCGGCAGACCCGGGTTCCGCCGCCGCCTGACGACGCTCGCGGGAAGGCGCACAGGTGGGTGGGTGACGAGCGGTGTCTCACCCGCCGTTGCTCGGCGGGGAGAAGGCCTTCATGCGACGCCCTCGAGCCGTTGCTTCCAGAGGTCCGCGGGAACCGGGTTGAAGCAGGCGATTCGTTGTCCTGTATCGACTGGTTCGAGCAGCGGCAGGACCTGGGTACAGATCTCGATGCGGTTGGGACATCTCGGCGCAAAGGGGCACGAGTCCGGTGGGCTGAGCATGTTTCGGGGCGATCCGGCGATCGGCTGCAGTGGCTGACGTCGACCCGTATCGAGTCGCGGCACGCTCTGGAGTAGACCGAACGTGTACGGATGCCGTGGCGAGGCAAAGACCTGGGCGGCCGACCCTGTCTCGACGAACGTACCCGCATACATCACCTGCACCCGCTCGCAGAGCCCTGCGACAACGCCGAGGTCGTGCGTGATGAGGACGAGCGAAGTCTCTCGCTCCGACACGAGCTCCCGCAGGAGATCGAGGATCTGAGCCTGGATCGTGACGTCGAGCGCAGTCGTAGGCTCGTCGGCGATGAGGAGCTTGGGCTCGCACGCGAGGGCCATCGCGATCATCGCGCGCTGGCGCATTCCGCCCGAGAACTGGTGGGGGTAGTCCTCCAGCCGTTGACGTGCGCTCGGGATGCCGACCTGGTCGAGGAGCTCCGCGGCGCGTTGATTTGCCGGCCGGCGTTCCATCCCGAAGTGAGTCTCGAGAGCCTCGCGGATCTGACGCCCGACGGTGAGGACGGGGATGAGCGAGGTCATCGGGTCCTGGAAGATCATCGCGATCTCTCGGCCGCGGATCTTCCGCAGCGCCTCGTCGTCCAGCGTGAGGAGATCTCGGTCCTCGAAATGCGCCGTCCCGCTCGTGACCCTTCCTGCTCGCGGCAGGATGCCGAGCAGCGCAAGCGAGGTGACGCTCTTCCCGCACCCCGACTCGCCCACGATGCCGAGTGTCTCGCCGACGGCCACGTCGAACGAGATGCCGTTGACGGCGTAGACGGTGCCCCGGCTCGTCCAGAACTCGACGCGGAGGTCCTCCACGGAGAGGAGCGGCTCTCGGAGAGTCACGTCCGGCCTCGAAGCTTCGGGTCGAGCGCCTCGCGTAGGCCGTCACCGATGAGGTTGAAGCCGAGGACGGCGATCACGATCGCGACGCCCGGGATGATCGCTAGGTGGGGGGCCGTCTGGAGGTACCTGACTGTGTCGGTGAGCATCGTCCCCCATTCCGGCGTCGAGGGATCCTGAGGGCCGAGACCGAGGAAGCCGAGCCCTGCGGCGTCGATGATCGCCGTGGCGAGCGCCAGCGTCCCGGCGACGATAACCGGCGAGATTGCGTTCGGGAGGACGTGCGACACGAGAATCGTCCGGCGCGGTACGCCGATCGCACGCGCCGCGAGGACGAAGTCGTTCCCCTTCTGTCCGAGCACCGACCCGCGCAGAAGCCGCGCGAAGATCGGGACGTTGACGACCCCGATGGCGATCATGATCGACAGCAGGCCCGGGCCGAGCATGGCAGCGATCCCGATCGCCATGAGCAGGCCCGGAACCGAGAGCATGATGTCCATCAGCCGCATGATCACCATGTCGGTCTTGCCGCCCAGGAATCCGGAGAACGCTCCGAGGACGAGACCGAGGGAGACTCCGACGGTGACCGCGACGACGCCGATGAGGAGCGAGAACCGCGCCCCGTAGACGACGCGTGAGAAGACGTCCCGACCGAGCTGGTCGACGCCGAACCAGTGGTCCGCCGACGGGCCAGGACAGCAGCCGTCCCTGAGGAGGCTCAAGTTCTGCTCGCGCGGATCGTAGGGCGCGATGAGCGGCGCGAAGACAGCGGTCAAGACGAACAGGGAGACGAGGACGAACCCGACGAGGGCACCGGGGTTCCGGAGGAGCCGTCTCCACGCATCACTCCAGAGCCCACTCGGGCCTTCGAGCTGGATCTCCCTGCTCTCGAGCTCGGCGACGGACATCTCAGCTCACCCGGATGCGCGGGTCGAGGAGGGCGTACGAGAGGTCGACCAGCAGGTTCACGACCACGAAGACGACGGCGACGAAGAGGATCCCACCCTGGAGCACCGGATAGTCGCGGCTCTCGATCGCGCCTGCGAGCCATGATCCCATGCCGGGAATCGCGAACACCGTCTCGGTGAGGATGGCCCCCGACAGGAGCAACCCAGTCTGCAGGCCGATGATCGTGACGATGGGCAACATCGCGTTGCGGAAGACGTGGCGCCGGTCGACGATGTGGGAGCGGACGCCCTTCGCGCGCGCCGTCCGCACGTAGTCCTCGTTCTGGACGTCGAGCACCGATGCGCGCGTGATCCGCGCGATGATCGCGAGCGGGATCGAGCCGAGCGCGATCGCCGGCAGGATCAGATGGGTGATCGCGTCCCAGGTGGCCTCGGGATTCAGGGTCAGGATCCCGTCGAGCACGTAGAAGCCGGTCGGGTGCTCTGCATCGATGAGGACGTCCTGCCGGCCTATCGTCGGAAGTAGGCCGAGCTGGACGGCGAACAGGTACTTGAGCAGGATCGCGAGGAAGAAGACCGGGATCGAGATTCCGATCAGCGATGCCACGAGGCTGCCGTGGTCGAAGACGCTGCCGTACCGTTTGGCGGCGAAGAACCCGAGCGGCACGCCGAGCGTGACGGCGAAGAGCATCGCCGCGATCGCGAGCTCCATGGTCGCAGGGAAGCGTCGCTCGATCTCCTCGGTCACGGGCCTCCGCGAGGCGATGCTCGTGCCGAGGTCTCCTTTGACGAGGTTCTGGACGTACTTGAGGTACTGCTCGTGGATCGGCCGGTCGAGGCCATAGACGCGCTCGATCTGCTCGATCGCCTCGGGCGTCGCCCGCTCCCCGAGAAGCGACGCCGCCGGGCCCCCGGGAAGGGCTCTGATCCAGAGGAACAGCAGAATCGACAGTCCGAGCAGGATCGGGACGAGCAGGAGCAGTCGGCGGACGACGAAGCGAAGCATCAGGCCGTCGTCATCCGCCGACTGTCTCCGGTGCCGCTATTCCTCGGCTTCCTCTGCCTCTCCGACCTCGACGGTGGCGAACGACTCGCCGCCGACGCCGACCGGGCTCGGGACGAAGCCCTGGATGTTGGCGTTGAAAGCGAGAGCCGCCGTCGCGTGCACGTACGGCACGCCCGGGATGTTCTCCATGATCACCCGGTTGGCCTGCTGGTACAGCTGCTCGCGCTGCGCCGGATCGGCCTCTTCCTCGGCGCGGTTGAGGAGATTGTGGATCTCCGCGTTGTCCAATCCGAACTGCGCGGACGGGGCCTGGAAGAAGGTTCCGATGAAGTTGTCCGCGTCTGCGAAGTCCGCGATCCAGCCGATCAGGTTGAGGTTGCCCGCGTTGCCCTCGTTGACGCGTGACACGTAGTCCGGCCTCCAAGGGGCCGAGCGGGGCACGACCCTGAAGCCGGCCGCGTTCAGATCCGCCGCGAATGCCTCGAAGTTCCGCTTCGGGTCCGGCATGTAGTCGCGGCTGATGTCCGTCGGGAACCAGAACTCGATCTCGACGGGGAGGGTGAGGCCGGCCTGCTGTAGAAGCTGTCTCGACCTCTGCGGGTTGTAGTCGTACGTCGGAACGTCCTCGGCGTACCCCACGATCTCCTTCGGCATGAACTCCTGAGCGACGATTCCGCGACCGCCGTAGAAGGAGTCGACGACCTCCTGCTTGTTGATCGCGTGGGCGATGGCCTGCCGGACGAGGAGGTTGTCGGTCGGCGGTTTCGACTGGTTGATCGTGATGTAGCCCACGTTGAACGGCGGGCGCTCGAGCAGTTGGAGACTCGCGTCGCCCTCGATCGTCGGAACGTCCTGCGGCTCGACGAGGTCGTAGCCCTGGATCTCCCCGGTCTGCAGCGCTTGCAGGCGGGCGGCGTTGTCGGAGATCGGCCGGAAGATGAGCCTCTCGGTCAGCGCCGGCTCGCCCCAGTAGTCGTCGTTGCGGACGAGGACGACCTGCTCACCCACGGTCCACGAGTCGAACTTGTACGGCCCCGTGCCCGTCGGGTGCTCGGTCGCGTAGGTGCCACTCGGTTGGAAGACGCCGTCCTCGCTCTGAGCGCCCGCGTCGGCTTCGAACTCCTGCAGAGCCGCGGGGCTCACGATGTGGAGGCTCGGAAGCGTCAGCGTCGAGAGGACTGTCGCCGAGGGCTTCGTGAGGTTCAGCGTGACCGTGAGCTCGTCGACCGCCTCGCAGCTCTTGTAGAGACTGTCCGCCGGTCCTGGGCTTCCCTCGGCCGCGTTCTTGAAGCCGCCTCCGAAGCCGAACTGCCAGTAGTAGGTCGTTCCTTCGCCCTGCAGCGCGGGCGGGAAGTTGAACCAGCGCTCGAAGTTGAAGCACACAGCCTCGGCGTTGAACGGCTCTCCGTCGTGGAAGGTGACCCCCTCGCGGAGGTTGAAGGTCCACGCCAGACCGTCGTCGCTCGTCGTCCAGTCCGTGGCGAGCGAGGGCTCGACCTCCGACGTTCCCGGCCTCAGGCGGGTCAGTCCCTCCGTCATCTGGTAGAGGACACGGATCGACTCGCCGTCCGAGATCAACGCGCCGTCGAGCGCGGTCGGGTCGGAAGCCGAACCGAAGGCGAGCGTGTCCTCGTCGCCGCCGCCGCCGCCGCAGCTGGCCGCGGTGAACGCGAGCACGGCCACGATGCAGGCGAGAAGCGGCACCTTCAACCTGCGCATATCTCTCCCTTCGCTGGATTCGGCGTGAGTGGAGCGCAGTATCGCAAGAGATAGGACGTCGGCAAGCCGAAAACGTCGAGAGGCGGGCTGAGCCCGCCTCTCGGCATGACGTATCTCGGCGCTTTAGGCCGCGAGGCCCGCGAGATCGCGGAGCGCCTCGAGACGCTTCAGGGCCTGGCCCTCGAGCTGGCGAACCCGCTCGCGCGTGAGGTCGAGCTCGTGGCCGATCGCCTCGAGCGTCCATGGCTCGCCCTCGAACCCGAAACGAAGCTCGAGGATCCGCCGCTCACGCTCCGGGAGCGCGTCGAGCGCCCGCCGGATGCTCTGGCGCCGGAGGGACTCCTCGGCCTCGTCGAACGGGTCGGCTGCCTCGCGGTCGGCGAAGAGGTCGCCGAGCTCACCCTCGTCGTCCGCGCCGACCGTCTGGTTCAGCGAGACCGACGCGTGCGCCGCCCCGAGCGCCTCGTCGACGTGCTGGAGCGGCAGACCGGTCGCCTCCGCGAGCTCTTCCTTCGTCGCCTCGCGTCCGAGCTCGACCTCGAGCCGTCGCGCCGCGCGGGAGAGCTTCTGCTGCCGCTCGACTACGTGCACGGGAACGCGGATCGTCCGCGCGTGATTCGCCACGGCGCGCTGCACCGACTGGCGGATCCACCATGTCGCGTACGTCGAGAACTTGAAGCCTCGCCTCCAGTCGAACTTTTCGACCGCGCGATTGAGACCGAGCGTTCCCTCCTGAATCAGGTCGAGGAAGGGGACGCCGAGGCCGCGATAGCCCTTGGCGATCGAGACGACGAGCCGGAGGTTCGACTCGATCATCTTCCGCTTGGCGACGGGATCGCCGCGCTCGATCCGCTTGGCGAGCGCGACCTCCTCCGAGGCCGTTAGGAGCTTGTGGCGGCCGACGTCAGCGAGGAAGAGCTGGAGGCTGTCGGCAGCGCCGGACACGGCGCCGGCCTCGTACTGGGGCTTCTCGGCGGCTTCCTTCTCGGCCTCGCTGTCGGGCTTGTGGATCTCGATGCCGTGGGCTTCGAGCTCCCGCTGGAGGAGCTCGGCCTCGTCCTCGCCGAGATCGTGCTCGAGCACGAATGCTTCGACCTCAGGGGTCGCGAGGTTGCCGCCGTGCTCCTCCGCGCGCTCGATCAGCGCCTTCACATGCTCGGACTCGAGCAGTTCAATGAGCTGGTTCTGCGTCAAGAGTGTGTTCCAGTCCTTTCGAATCGGTCGTTCCGATAGAGCAACAAACTTACGGAGTGTATGGAGGCTTTCCTTCTATTTCCAGGGGTGATGAGCCCTTAGAGGCGTGTCACAAGCTCCAAACGACCTCGCCCTTTCCGATTATTCCGTCGATCGTTCCTCGGCGGTTTGCGGCAGAGTCGTTGGGAGCCCGCAGGCCCGTCTCTTCACCTGAGACGTTGCGGCGTCCCGGCTAGTTAGATCATGACCGCCTTCCCGGATGTCGAAAACCCCTGTCCGAGCGGCTTTACGCGCTCTTAGCGCGTCTTTCCGCGAGCAGCTCGGCCGCGCGCTCCGGCGTGACGCCCTCGACGGTGTCCCCACGGCGCAGGCTGGCGTTCGTCTCCCCGTCCGTTACGTACGGCCCGAAGCGCCCGTCCTTGAGGACGATCGGCTTGCCGGTCGTCGGGTCGGCGCCGAGCTCGCGCAGCGGTCCCTTGGCCGCTCCGCGCCCACGCCGTCGCGGCGGCTGTGCGAGGAGTGCGCGGGCCTCGTCGAGCGTGATCGTGAAGAGCTGCTCCTCGGTCTCGAGCGACCTCGAGTCCGACCCCTTCTTCACGTAAGGGCCATAACGGCCGTTTTGCGCAGTCACCTCCTCGCCGTCGATCTCCCCCACGACGCGCGGCAGCGTGAGGAGGCGGAGCGCGTCGTCCAGCGAGACGGTCTCCGGTGACATGGACGCGAAGAGCGACGCCGTCCGAGGCTTCGTCTCGGCGCCGTCCGGGAGAACCTCGGTCACGTACGGGCCGTAACGGCCCGACCGCACGACGATCTCGTTGCCGGTGCTCGGATCCGTGCCGAGCGACTGGCTGTCGGGCCGCGCGAGGAGCTCCTCGGCCTTCTCGGCGTCGAGCTCGTCGGGCGCGAGGTCCGCCGGAAGGCTCGCGCGCTCCTCGCCACGCTCGAGATAGGGGCCGTATCGGCCGACGCGCACGACGGCGTCGGTCTCCGGGATCGCGATCGAGTTCACGGCCCGTGCGTCGATCTCGTCCAGGTGCTCGGTGACGAGATGGTGTAGCCCGGGATCGCCCCCGTCTCCGAAGTAGAACCGCGTGAGCCACGCACCCCGCTCTTCGTCGCCTGCGGCGATCCGGTCGAGGTCGTCCTCCAGTCGCGCCGTGAAGTCGAAGTCGACGAGTTGCCCGAAGTGGCGTTCCAGGAGGTTCACGACGGCGAAGGCGAGGAACGTCGGGACGAGAGCCGTCCCCTTCTTGAAGACGTAGCCGCGTTCGAGGATCGTCGAGAGGATCGCTGCATAGGTCGAGGGTCGCCCGATACCGCGGTCCTCGAGAGCTTTGACGAGGGTCGGCTCGGTGTAGCGAGGAGGCGGGCTCGTCGCGTGGCCGTCGGGCTCGAGCGCGACGAGCGTGACGTCCTGTCCGACCGTGAGCTGAGGGAGGCGCCGTTCCTCGTCGTCGTCCGACGGCTCGTCGCGGCCCGGCTCGTACGCCGCCAGAAAGCCGCGGAACGTGATCACCGTACCGGACGCGGCGAACTCGACGTCCTCTCCGGACGTGGACGTCGCGCCGATACGGAGGGAGACCGTCTCACCGCGCGCGTCCTCCATCTGCGACGCGAGCGTCCGCTTCCAGATCAGGTCGTAGAGCGCGTGCTCGTCGCGCGATACCTCCTTCCTCACGTCGTCGGGCGTGCGGAAGGAGTCACCAGCCGGCCGGATCGCCTCGTGCGCCTCCTGCGCGTTTGCGACCGCGCGCCCGTAGGCGCGTGGCTCGTCGGGCACGTAGTCCGCCCCGAAGAGCTCGCGAACCTGGACCCGGGCGGCCTCGAGCGCCGACTCGGAGAGTGTCGTCGAGTCGGTTCGCATGTAGGTGATGTAGCCCGAGTCGTACAACCGTTGGGCGACCCGCATCGTCGTCTGGGCCGCGAAGCGAAGCTTCCGGCTCGCCTCCTGCTGGAGGGTCGCCGTCCGGAAGGGCGCCGCAGGCCGGCGCCGGTAGGGCTTCTCCTCGGACCCCCGGACGCTGAAGACCGCGCCGTCGAGTCGCTGGGCGAGGTCCCGCGCGCCCGGCTCGTCCACTCGCACGAGCGTCTCGTCCCCGAGGGCTGCGTCCGGGGCGAAGTCGCGACCCTGTGCCACCCGCCGACCGTCGACCGTCGCCAAGCGTGCGTCGAATGCGCCCGGGTCGAACGTCGCGAGGAGGTCCCAGTACTCGGCCGAGACGAACGCGATCCGCTCGCGCTCACGCTCGACGACGAGCCGGGTCGCGACGGACTGGACCCTGCCGGCCGAGAGCCCGCGAGTCACCTTCTTCCAGAGGACGGGCGAGACCTCGTACCCGTAGAGGCGGTCGAGGATGCGCCGCGTCTCCTGCGCGTCGACGAGCCGCTGGTCGATGCCCCGCGTCTCCTCGAGCGCGTGGGCGATCGCCTCGCGCGTGATCTCGTGGAAGACCATGCGCCGTACCGGAACCTTCGGCTTCAGCACCTCGACGAGGTGCCAGGCGATCGCCTCGCCCTCACGGTCCTCGTCCGTCGCGAGGAGGAGCTCCTCGGCATTCTTCAAGTGCTTCCTGAGCTCGGTGACGACCTTCTTCTTGCCGGGATCGACGACGTAGTAGGGCTCGAAGCCCTTCTCGACGTCGACACCGAGCGCTCCGAACCGCTTCCGCTGCGCCTCCGGGACGTCGGAGGCACGGTCCGGGAGATCGCGGATGTGGCCGATGCTGGACTCGACCGCGTACTCGCCGCCGAGGTAGCCGGCGATGGTCCGCGCCTTGGCGGGGCTTTCGACGATGACCAGTCGCTTTGTCACGGCGCGACACCTTAGCTTCGCGGCCCGCCTCTGCAAATCCGGCGATACTGCCGCGCGTGTCTGCCCCGCCCAGGCCGAGCTGGCTGTACGCCGTCGTCGCCGTGCTCAGCTGGCCGGTCGTGAAGATCGTGTTTCGGCATCGGGCAACCGGTCTCGAGCACGTGCCCGCCGAGGGCGGCTTCGTCCTGGCCGCGAACCACTGGTCGAACTTCGACCCCTGGCCGTTGGGCATCCCGCTCTTCCCCAGGCGCTTCCTGCGCTTCATGGCGAAGTGCGAGCTCTTCCGGTTCCCCCTGGGCGCGATCGTCACAGCGGGAGGCGCGTTCCCCGTGCGTCGGGGCGAGCGTGACGAGGAGGCCATTGGCAGTGCGGTCATGCTCTGCCGCGCAGGGCACGCTGTCGTCATGTTTCCCGAGGGAACCCGGAGGCGGAAGGGGCTCCGCAAGAAGCACGAGGCACGCTGGCATACGGGCGCGGCGCGAATCGCGCTCGAAGCCGGTGTCCCGCTGGTTCCGGCAGCAGTTGCGGGGACGAACCGGCTTGCCCGACTCGGTCCCTTGCGAGTCCGCTACGGAGCTCCGCTCGAGCTCGGAGATCTCACGGCACTTCCAGTCAGCGAGGGTGCGCACGTCGCGACCGGCCGGCTGCAGGAGGCAATAGCAGCGCTCGAGAGGTCGCTCGTGTGACCGCTCTCCTCGTCATGGACGGTGACTCGTTCGCACACCGTGCGTACCACGCGATCCCGAGCTCGATCCGGCGTCGTGACGGTGGGCCGGGGAACGCGCTCGTCGGGTTCTCGAACATGCTCCTCCGCCTCTGGCAGGACGAGCGGCCGCGGACGGTCCTCGTCGCGTGGGACACGCTCGACACACCCACCTACCGTCACGAGGCGCTTGCCGCCTACCAGAGCGGACGCGAGTTCGACCGTGAGC
>JBOHBD010000039.1:0-3592 GCA_050698195.1 Gaiellaceae bacterium | reverse complement strand
GAAGGAGAGGAGATCGCTCCAGGCCGCGGCGCTCGCTGCTGCCGTCACGCTCGTCCTGACGCCGATCACTCCCGCCGGCGTTCCGATCGTCGCCGCTGCCGCCGCCTGCCTGCTGGGGCTTCGACGGTGACGGACGTGTGGATCGTCGTCGCAGTCGTGGGAGCCGCGACCGCGCTCCTCAAGGCCACCGGCCCGGTGTTCGTCGGGAGGCGTGCACTTCCCACTCGCGTGCGGCCGGTGATCGACCTGCTCGCACCGGTCATGCTGACCGCCCTCGTCGTGACGCAGACCGTGGGTGGCGACCGCGAGGTGACGGTCGATGCGCGCCTTCCCGGGGTCGCCGCCGGCGCCGTCGCCGTCTGGCGCGGCGTGCCGATCGTGCCGGCGATGGTGGTCGGCGCGCTCGTGACCGCCCTGGTCAGGCTCGTTGCCTAGGGGCTACAGCTGACCGGGCCGTCGCCAGAAGACGGCCGCGGCGGCGGCCGCTTCGGCGGCGAGGCTGACGAGGCCGATCAGGAGGAGCCACAGGCGAAAGTGCCGCATGCGACCAAGGATCGGACGAATGCAGCCCGGTCTTGAGCGTCGAGGAACGGCCGGCTGCAGCGTCGGCAGTGTGGTGTCGCCGGACGGAAGTCAGATCGTGGGTGGGCGGAACACCGCGAACGGGTCCGTGACGTCGAGCCGCCTCGTCCGGAAGCGGAACACCTCGGCCGGCCTGCCACCGGCCGGCCCGTGCGCCCGGCGCTCGCCGGTCGTCTCGATGGCGCCTCGCCGGAGCAGCACGCGCTTGAGGTTCGTCGCCGAGACGTCGTACCCGAGCGCGGCCGCGTAGGTGTCGCGGAGCTCGGCCAGCGTGAAGGTGTTCGGGGCAAGGGCGAAGCCCACGTTCGAGTAGGAGAGCTTCCCCCGCAGCCGCTCGCGACCGGCGAGGACGATCGCCCCGTGGTCGAACGCCGTCGGCGGGAGCGCGTCGACGGGGTACCAGCTCGTGTCCTCGGGCACGCGGGGGTCGATGCCGAGCGGCACGAGACCGAGGTACGCGGTCGCGAGCTCCCACCGGCTCGGATGCCGCTCGGGGTCGCTCCACGTGCCGAGCTGCTCGAGGTGGGCGACCTCTCGCAGGTCGACCTTCGCGGCGAGGTGGCGCGTGATCGACTCCTCGAGGGTCTCGCCGGAGTCGAGGGCTCCGCCCGGCAGCGACCACGCGCCGCGGAACGGGTCCCGCGCGCGTTCCCAGAGCAGCGCCTGGAGCCGGTCGCCCCGCACCTGGAACACGACGGCGAGCACGACGTGCGCGGGGAGCTCGGGTGTGGTGGTAGACTCGGGCACGAGGTTATTGACTCTGAGGCGAAAACTACCATGAGCTCGAGCCAGAAGACACGTCGCGACGAGGAAGTCGACCTCCTCGTCGTCGGTGGCGGTGTCGCCGGCCTCTTCGCCGCCCTCTGTGCGGCGTCGGACGGCGAGGTGCTGGTCCTCACCAAGGGATCGCTCCTCTCCTCGACGAGCTCGCTCGCCCAGGGCGGAATCGCAGCGGCGGTGGGGGACGACGACACGGCGACGCTCCACGCCGAGGACACGCTGCGCACGGGGCGGGGGCTCTCCCGCCCGAGCGCCGTCGCGGCTCTGACCGGCGAGGCCGCGGCTCGGATTCGCGATCTCGTCGAGCTCGGCGTCGAGTTCGACGACGACCTCGGTCTCGAGGGAGGACACAGCCGCAGGCGGGTCGTGCACGCCGGGGGCGCGGCGACGGGCGACCGCGTCGCGAGAGCGCTCGCAAGGCGCGTGCTCTCCCATCCCGGGATCCGCGTGGCGGAGGGCGAGCGGATGCAGTCCGTCTGGCGCGCCCGCGACCGCTGCGTCGGCGTCGTCACCGACCGGCGCCGGCTACGCGCGCGTGGGACCGTGCTCGCGACGGGTGGCGCGGCTGCGCTCTGGAGCCGGACGACGAACCCGCCGGGTGCCGTCGGTGACGGGATCGCCGCCGCCTATCGCGCAGGCGCAGCCGTCGCCGACCTCGAGTTCGTGCAGTTCCACCCGACGACGCTCGTCGACTCCTCGCTCCTCCTCTCCGAGGCGTTGCGCGGAGAGGGCGCAGTCCTGCTGGACGAGAACGGCGAGCGGTTCACCGACGAGCTCGCGCCCAGAGACGTCGTCGCCCGCGAGATCGCGGCCCGTGGCACCGCGCTCCTGGACCTCCGCGAGATCGATCGCGGTCGCTTCCCGGTCCTGATGGGGAGTCTGGCGGCGAAGGGTTACGACCCCGCCGAGACGCCGATCCCGGTCGCGCCTGCAGCGCACTACACCGTCGGCGGGATCCTCACCGACCTCGACGGGCGCAGCGAGCTTCCCGGTCTCTACGCGGCTGGAGAGTGTGCGGCGACCGGTGTCCACGGCGCGAATCGCCTTGCGTCCAACTCGCTTCTCGAGTGCCTCGTGTTCGGTCGCCGTGCCGCACTTCGCGCGCTCGCCGAGCCGGGCGTGCCCCGGCGTGTGCCCGACCCCGCGGACGTCGCGGCGTCCGCGCCCGTGACGCCGAGGCTGAAGGCGCGGCTCTGGCGCGACTGCGGTCTCGTGCGCGACGGCACGGGTCTCGAGCGGCTCCGGACCGCTCCGCATCTGCTGACCCGGCTCGTCGCCGAGAGCGCCCTGCTCCGCGAGGAGAGCCGCGGGTCGCACTTCCGGGTCGACTTTCCTCTGAAGGACGGGTCGTTCGAGCGGCACGTCGTCCTCCGACCGGGCTCGAAGCCCGAACTCGAGACATGGCGCTGACGACCGGCACCGCGTTGCCAAGTAACAAGTTGTTACTTGGCAACGAAGCGCTCGGGCGCGTGGTCGCGGCGGCGCTCGCCGAGGACGTGGGAGAAGGGGACGTGACGACGGAGGCGACCGTCGACGCAGGTGCGATCGGCACGGCCGCTCTCCTCGTCAACGAGCCGGGGGTCGTCTGCGGGCTCGCGGCGGCCGAGGCCGTCTTCCGCGCCCTCGATCCCGGGCTGCGGTTCGAAGCTCTCGTCGAGGAGGGTGCCCAGGTCGAGCCGCCCGCGGTCGTCGCTCGCGTCGAGGGCCCGCTGCGCGCGATCCTGACCGGCGAGCGGACGGCCCTGAACCTCCTCGGCCGCCTCTCCGGCGTCGCCACGCTGACGCGCCGCCACGTCGACGCGGTCGCGGGCACCGGTGCTGCCATCCTCGACACGCGCAAGACGACGCCGGGGCTCCGTCTCCTCGAGAAGCACGCGGTCGCCTGCGGGGGCGGGCGGAACCACCGCATCGGCCTCGACGACGGCGTGCTCGTGAAGGACAACCACTTGCGTGCCGCCGGCTCGGTGGGGGAGGCGGTGGCGCGCGTGCGCGCGACGACCGACCTCCCGGTCGAGGTCGAGTGCGACACCCTCGCGCAGGTCTCGGAAGCGCTCGCCGCGGGCGCGGAGGCGATCCTGCTCGACAACATGACCCTCGGAGAGCTACACGCCGCCGTCGAGCTCGCAGGCGGCCGCGCCCGACTGGAGGCCTCCGGCGGCATCACCCTCGAGAACGTGCGCGACGTCGCCGAGACCGGCGTCGACGAGATCTCGGTCGGCGCGCTCACCCA
>JBOHBD010000038.1:0-2894 GCA_050698195.1 Gaiellaceae bacterium | reverse complement strand
AACGGCGCCATGACACCCTTCCAGGCCGCCCTCTCGTCCGTCACGACCGTGAGGATGACCATGACGAAGAGGGCGGTGGCGACGATCTCGAGGACGAGCGCGGCCCAGTCGTCGATCCCGCTTCCGGGGACCGTGTGCAGCGAGTCGGTCACGTCGCTCGAGTAGACGATCGCCATGACGAGTACCGCGCCGAACCCGCCGACGAGCTGCGCGATCCAGTACGGGACGACCTCCCGTGACGGGAACTTCCCGGCCACTGCGAGGCCGGCGCTCACAGCGGGGTTGAAGTGACCTCCCGTGAGGTGACCGAAGGCCGTGATCGCCAGCGTGAGGCCGAAGCCGAAGCCGGCCGCGATGCCGAGCGGAGTGATGACGTCGGAGCCGACGTCGACGAGGACAGCGATGCCGCTGAACCCGAGGAAGAAGAAGATGAACGTTCCGAGCGCCTCACCGGCGAGGCGCGTACCGAGAGGATGCTCCATGTCCAGACCTCCAGAGTCCGTGTCGCGGCTCAGATTCGCCGCAGGGCGGCCGTCTCCTGGAGGCTCGATCCGATTGGCGCGCAGTCGGGGGCGGCCACGACCAAGCCGGGCGACGCGCTCGTGCCTCGTGCAGGCTCGGAACCGGTTGGGACGCGCGAGGGTGGCGATCCGGCGCAGCGGCGCCCGCGGGACCTTCGCCGCAAGCCTCTAGTCTCGATTGATGGACGCAGGTCTCGCGATCGCCGTCGCATTGGCGCTCGTCTTCGCGTTCACGAACGGGGTCCAGGACGCCGCGAACTCGATCGCGACGCTCATCGCGACCCGTGCCGGTCGGCCGGGCTCCGCTCTCGTCATGGCGACCGCAGGCATCCTCATCGGCCCGCTCTTGGTCGGAGCTGCGGTCGCGACCACGATCGCGGGCATCGTCGAGGTCGAGCCCGGCGAGACGGTCGAGGTCGTGATCGCCGCGCTGGGGGCCGCCCTCGCCTGGAACCTCGCTGCCTGGTATCGAGGCCTCCCTTCGAGCGCGAGCCACGCGCTCGTGGGCGGGCTCGCCGGTGCTGCGGCCGCCGCAGGGGGGGTCGATGCGGTGAACTGGGGCGGCTTCGACGGTTGGAGACCTACCGGTGTCGTCGGGGTGCTCGTCGCCCTCGCCGTGTCGCCGATTCTCGGCGCGGCCGCGGCGTTCCTCGTGCTCCGCCTGCTCCGCCGGGCGCTGCGGCGCGGCACGCGGAGGTTCACCCGTCCGGTCCTCGACGCGCAATGGGTCACGTCGACGCTGCTCTCGGTCGGCCAGGGAGCGAACGACGCGCAGAAGGCGGTCGGCGTCGCCGCTCTCGTGCTTCTCGCCGAGGGGGAGACGTCGTCGCTCGACGCTCCTCTCTGGGTGACGGTGGCGGCGGCCCTGGCGATGGCCGCGGGAACGGCTCTCGGAGGCTGGAGGATCGTACGCACGATCGGTCGGCGGATCTACGATCTGCGACCCGTCGACGCCCTGGCGAGCCAGGCCGGATCCGCTGCGATCGTCCTCGGCGCGTCGCTCGGCGGTGCGCCGGTCTCGTCGACGCAGGTCGTCGCGTCGTCCGTCGTGGGAGCCGGAGCCGGTCGGAGCCGGTGGGGCCGGATCCGCTGGGAGGTCGTGAACGAGATGGCGATAGCCTGGTTGACGACCATGCCGGTGACCGCGGTGCTCGCGGCTGCGGCGCTCTCGGTCTGGAGGTGGCTCGCGTGAAGGTGCACCACTGGTTCCTCCCCGAGCAGCCCGACGTGCTCGGGATGCTCCGGCGCCAGCTCGACGTCACGAGGGAGGGCGTCGACGCCCTCGTCGACTGGGCCCGCGGTGACGCGTCGAAGGCAGGGGTCATTCGCTCGCTCGAGCACCGGGGCGACGAGCACAAGCGCGAGCTCGAGGCCGCGCTCACGACCGCCTTCACGACGCCGCTCGAGCCCGAGGATCTGTACACCCTCTCCCGGGGGATCGACTGGATCCTCAACCAGGCGAAGGACCTCGTCCGCGAGAGCGAGGTGATCGCCTGCCCGCCCGATAAGGCGCTCGCGGAGATGTGCGAGCAGCTCGCCACGTCCGTGCACCTCGTCTCCGAAGCCGTCGCGCTGCTCGGGACGAAGTCGGAGGATGCGACGGAGAAGGCCAACGAGGCCCTTCGTGCCCAGCGGCAGGTCGAGAAGATCTATCGCGACGCGATGGGCGCCCTCGTCGGGGTCGACGACCTGCGCGAGGTCATGTCTCGACGCGAGCTCTACCGGCGTGTCGCACGGATCGGCGAGGTCGTCATCGACGTCGGCGAGCGCGTCTGGTACGCGGTCGTCAGGGAGGATTGAGCCAGGCCTTCATCCGAGCCACTCCGACCGCTCGAACCCGCCGTACTCCTGGATCGACCCGTAAATGCTCTGGACGATCCGCGTCGAGTGCAGACACACGCGAACCGTTCCGTACGGAAGCCTGTTCCGGCGCTCCTTCTTGCTGTGCTTGGAGTAGACGTTCACGGTCGACTTCCTCAGACATGTCGGCGGCAGTTCGAGGATGTCGAGCCAGAGCTGCTCGATCTCTCGCACGTTCCTCCGGACGTTCTACGGCGCACAGGACGACGCGTTCCGGATCGACTGCAACCTCTGAACGGCGTTCCGCGACTTCGACCCCTCGGCCCAATAGAGCATGCATCCCGCCACGTGGAGCGGATCGCCGCGGCGAGCGAGGATACGACCTTCCTCCTGGAACGGCTGCCGACGAGCGCGGAAGTACTCGCTTCTCGACTGGTTGCGCCTGGTCCGGGCACGTGCGACCAGTGCTTGTCTCTGCGGCTCGTCAACGATCACGTCCCGAACCCACACGCTGACGGAGGACTGCGATGCACCCACCATCTTGGCGATCTCCTTGACCGATCGACCCTCGAT
>JBOHBD010000037.1:0-4221 GCA_050698195.1 Gaiellaceae bacterium | reverse complement strand
AAGGAGTTCCGTCCGGACTTCCGGCCCCAGTACGTGCTCGCGCTCTCGCAGGTGAGGCACCCGAAGACGGGCAAGGCGACGTGGTATCGCATCAGCCTTCCGGGGAGGCCGAACGGGAAGACCGGCTGGGTCCGCGCCGCGTCGGTCGAGCTCCGCCCGGTCCGCAAGCGCCTCTTCGTCGACCGCAGCGAGCGGCGCTTCGAGTTCTGGGACGGCGACACGCTCGTCCGGAGCGGGAAGGTCGCCGTCGGCGCGCACGGCGCGGAGACGCCGACCGGCCTCTTCTACGTCCAGTCGAAGTTCGTCCCGAGCGCGCCGATCCTCGGAGCCTTCGCCTTCGAGACCAGCGCCTAC
This sequence comes from Gaiellaceae bacterium, assembly GCA_050698195.1. Lineage (GTDB taxonomy): Bacteria > Actinomycetota > Thermoleophilia > Gaiellales > Gaiellaceae > GMQP-bins7. Next base: position 3,867 of record JBOHBD010000037.1, on the reverse strand, counting down.
TCGAAGCTCTCGGACTGGCCGGGCGGCGGCATCGTGGGCGTGCACGGGACGCCGTGGCCGTGGCTCCTGGGGCAGGCCGTCTCGCACGGGTGCGTCAGGTTGCACAACGACGACGTCCGCTTCCTCCGCTCGCGGATGCCCGTCGGCACGCCGATCAAGATCGTCCGGTAGGGCTTGTATCTCTCCGGCGTGCGCGCCGAGACGCACTTCGAATCCGCCGGTGGTCCTTCCGACGTGGTTACCCTGCCGGCAGCGGTGGCACGACCTCGCGCTGCAGCCTGGGGTCCGACGCTTGCGCTCGTCGCAGCCGTCGCCGTCTCGTTCGTCACGTACTCGGCACTCGCCTGGAACGTCCCCTCGCCGCGCGTGTTCAGCGACGAGTTGCTGTACTTCGACGCCGCGGCCGCGGTCGTCGAGGGAGACGGGCTGACCGTTCGCGGCGACTCCTATCGCTACGGCCCTGTCTATCCCGCGCTTCTCAGCGCGATTCTCTGGATAGCGCCAGACCGCGAGCTTGCGTACCAGCTTGCGAAGACGCTGAACGCGCTCCTCTTCGCGCTGAGCGCCGTTCCGATCTTCCTCCTCGCCCGCCGCATCCTCCCGCCCTGGCCGAGCGCGGTGGCTGCGGCGCTCTCCGTGGCGATCCCGTCGGCGATGTACGTCTCGGTGGTGATGACCGAGTCTCTCGCATACCTGGCCGTCTCCTGGGCGCTCTACGCAATCGTCCTCGCCCTCGAGCGGCCGACCGCCGCCCGCCAGTTCGTGGCCCTGCTCGCGATCCTGCTCGCCGCAGGAGTGAGATCGCAGTTTCTCTCGCTCGCCGGTGCCTACGTGCTCGGGCTCGCGCTCGTCATGCTTCTCGTACCCGGCCGGCGTGCGGCCCCGAGACGGCTCGTCGTCTCACTCTGGCCCACAGCGGTCTCGCTGGCGGTGGGGGTCGCAGTGCTGCTGCTCCCTTCCGTGCTGGGGTCGGAGAGGTCGCCGGAGCCGCTGGGTGCGTACTCGACGCTGTGGCGGTCGTACAACCTGGACGACGTTGCCTTCTGGCTCGTCCGCCAACTTGCCAACCTCGAGCTCTACGTCGCCGTGGTCCCCGTCGCCGTCGCGCCGATCGTGCTCGCGTCACTCGTAGCGGCTGGACGACGCGGCTCCGAGCCGCACGCTGCGTTCGTATCGCTCTTCGTCGCCGTGAACGTCGCTCTGCTCGCGCCCAGCGCGGCGTTCAACTCGACGGAGTGGGCTCTTGGCTTGTTCCACGATCGCACGGCCTTCTACGTCGTCCCGCTGTGGTTGATCGTGCTCTTCGTATGGATCTTCGAGGGAGCGCCGCGGCCGTTGCTCGCCGCAGCGACCGGGGCCGCGCTCGCTCTCGCGTTGCCGCTTTCCCTGCCGTTCTCCAGCTACGCGAGCGATGACGTCCAGCAACAGTTCGGCGCGGTCGCTACGACGCTTTGGGTCGGCATCGACGAAGCCGCTGCCGGGGTCGGTATCTCCGGCCGAGTGATTCTGATGCTGTTCGTCGCACTCCTCGTGACGGCTGCGCTCGCCCTCCCACCCCGACGTTCGAGACTCCTCGTCGCAGGGGTCTTCGCGGTCTTCCTGGTGACCGCCGAGCTCAGCTGGTATCGCGCCGCGCAGGTGGCCGAGCCGTGGGTCTCGGCCGTTCCGCCCGTGGACCGATCGTGGCTCGACGAGCGAGTAGCGCCCGACCGCTCCGTGACGCTCCTCACGGCGATCAGCCGGTGCACGGGACGTGCGACGCGAGACGCCTTCTACCTCTCGGAGTTCTTCAACTCGTCGGTCGCGCGCGTCGCGCACCTCGGCGCGAGCCCTGACTGGCTTCCTCCGCGAAACGTCCGCGTCCTGCGTGACGGGCAGCTGCGTGCCGCGTCCGGCGGACCGCTCGTCGCGGACTACGTGGTCACGCAACCTGGCGTCCGGCTCGACGGGCGCAGGGTCGCAGAAGCGACCGCTGCTCGACTCGTTCTGTGGGAAGTGGCCGGACCCGTGCGCGCGCTCGGGGTCAGCTCGGCACAAGAGCTCCGTGCCCGCACCTGCAACGCACGGCGCTTGGTCTCTGCTGAGCAATCGTGAGGGCCCGCGCTTCGAGGTCGTCGGGCGAGAGCGCTACGACGACGCGACGAAGGCGTACGGCAGCGCTGTACGACTCGAGATGCTGCGGGCATACGCGCCGCTCGTCGCAGGCGCAGCTGCGACCTCGCGCAACTGGTGCCCGCCGTCGAGGAAGCGGTGACCCGAGACGAAGGGCCGCCACGCGCCACCGCCGCCGTACGAGACGGAGACGCGCTCGAACCGGAACGAGAAGGTGTTGCACGCTGCCCGGCCGCCGTCGAAGCTCTCGGCGGTCGCGATCGGAGCCCAGCGCCCCGAGGAGCCGCGGAGCTGCACAGGCTCGGTCGCGGGGTTGCCGTCGATCCAGACGCGCCACCAGCCGGGCCTTCGCGACAGCTCGAGAATCGCGACGGAGCGGCTCTCGCCGGCGTCGACCGAGTCGTCGAGGAGGATGAACTGCGGGTCGCGGCCGTCGCGGGTGATCTCCGCGTAGAGGAACGGCTTCGTTCCGGGCACCGAGCCGATGCCCGCCTGGATCCATGCGTCCTCGCCGTTCGCGCCCTGGCCCGGCCCGCCGACACCCACCCAGCCCGCGACGTGTCCCGCGTCCACCCGTGGCGTACGGGTCGCGCTGATCGTCGCCCGGACGCCGTGTCCCCGGTACGTCGCCTGATGGCCCGCGTAGGTGTAGCCGCCGTTCCCGGCGGAGCCGGCCCCGCACGAGCTGCGGTAGCCGGCCGTCGCGCTGCCCGACTCCCCGGCCAGCGCCGCGATGACGAGCGTACCGACGACTGGCGCGAGGAGATGGCGGACGCTCACGCGGTTCACGTCGGCGCCTGGCTCGGGTGCTGCGATCCCCCGTACGCGCCATCAGGTCCCCGCGCGGAGTGCGCGGCGTCGAGCGACCTACAATGCGCGCGATGGCGAGGACAGAGGATCGCGACACGTCGGGCTCGGTCGGCGCGTGGCGGAAGAACGTCTACGACCGCGCGCCCGAACGCGCCGACGAGCTTTTCTCCACTATCTCCGGGATCGAGCCCGAGCCGCTCTACACCCCCGAGAACGCCGAGCTCGACTACCCGCGCGACCTCGGTTACCCCGGCGAGTTCCCGTTCACGCGCGGGGTGTATCCATCGATGTACCGCGGCCGGCTGTGGACGATGCGGCAGTTCGCGGGCTTCGGCACCGCCGAGGAGACCAACGCGCGCTTCCACTACCTTCTCGACCACGGGCAGACCGGGCTCTCGACCGCGTTCGACATGCCGACGCTGATGGGCTACGACTCGGATCACCCGCGCTCTCTCGGAGAGGTCGGCCGCGAGGGCGTCGCCGTCGACTCGCTTGCCGACGTCGAGACGCTGTTCGACGGGATCCCGCTCGGGGACGTCTCGACCTCGATGACCATCAACTCCCCTGCGGCGATCCTGCTCGCGTACTACGTCTGTGTCGGGGAGGAGCAGGGCGTCCCCCGCGACCGCCTGCGCGGCACCGCGCAGACGGACATCCTCAAGGAGTACATCGCCCAGAAGGAGTGGATCTTCCCGCCCGAGCCCTCGATGCGGCTCGTCGTCGACATGGTCGAGTTCTGTGCTCGGGAGATGCCGCTCTTTCACCCGATCTCGATCTCGGGCTACCACATCCGCGAGGCCGGGTCGACCGCCGCCCAGGAGCTCGCGTTCACGCTCGCCGACGGCCTGGCGTATGTCGACGCCTGCCGCGAGCGGGGGCTCGATGTCGACGACTTCGCGCCTCGCCTCTCGTTCTTCTTCAACGCCCACATGGACTTCTTCGAGG
>JBOHBD010000036.1:0-2999 GCA_050698195.1 Gaiellaceae bacterium | reverse complement strand
GTGTGGAAAGGCGCCAGGAGCTCGCCGATCGCGCTCCAGCAAGCGCCGCTTCTGCGGCTTGTCAGGAAGTCCGCCAGGGAGTTCGAGATCGGCGTTGGAAGCCAGGGGCACATGTGGCGGAAGCGGGTGACGATCCAGCGGCGCGCCGGCGGCGCCTGGACCGCCGTCAAGGGAGTCCTCTTGACCGACACCGCGTACGCGCCCGGTCTCGGGAGCGGGACGTGGACGGAGGCCGAGTTCCGCGCACAGGTCCCGAGAGGCAGCGTCCTCCGGGCGGTTCTCCCACTCTCGCAGGCGAGGCCGTGCTACCTCGCGGGCGTGAGCAACACGGTGCGTACGTGAGGGATAGATGCCTGGGATCCGCGTCGTAGTAGGGGTAATCCGATGAGGGAGGACGGTGCATGAGCTCAGTCGAAGGGCGTAGCCCCAAGCAGGCGGCCGACGCCGCTTCGCGTTACGTCGCGAACGTCGAGACGGTCATCAAGGGGAAGACCGACCAGATCAAGCTCGTCCTCGCGACGCTGCTCTGCGGCGGACACGTGCTGCTCGAGGACGTCCCCGGCACCGCGAAGACCGTCCTCGCCCGCGCGATCGCCGGGTCGATCGAGGGTGCGACGAACGCCCGCGTCCAGTGCACCCCCGATCTCCAGCCGACCGACGTCACCGGGCTCTCCGTGTTCAACCAGCGGGAGCGCGACTTCGAGTTCCGGCCCGGGCCGGTGTTCGCGAACGTCGTCCTCGTCGACGAGATCAACCGTGCGATGCCGAAGACGCAGTCGGCGCTGCTCGAGGCGATGGCGGAGCGGCAGGTGACGACCGACGGGGTGACCCGACAGCTTCCCGACCCCTTCCTCGTCCTCGCGACCGAGAACCCGATCGAGCAGGAGGGCACGTTCCCGCTTCCCGAGGCGCAGCTCGATCGCTTCTTCCTGCGGACGGCGCTCGGCTACCCCGGAGAGGACGACGAGATCGCGATCGTCGAGGAGCAGCTTCGCACACACCCGCTCGAGCGGCTGCGGCCGGTCGTCTCCGTCGAGGACGTGCACATGCTTCGGGTCGCGGTACAGGACGTGTACATCGACCCCGTCATCCGCCGCTGGGTGATCCGGCTCGTGCGCGCGACGCGGGAGGCGGACGGGATCGGGATCGGCGCGTCCGTCCGAGGCAGCCTCGCGCTCGAGCGCGCGTCCCGCGCGTGGGCGCTGCTCGACGGCCGCGACTACGTGACCCCCGTGGACGTCGAGCGGCTGTTCCTGCCCGTGGTCATGCATCGGATCGTGTTCACCCCCAGCTTTGTCGCGACCGCGCGCGAGATCGGGTGGACGGCGGCCGCGGACCAGTTCCGCGAGCAGTGCCTCGCGATCGCTCCGCGGCCCGGCGCCGAGCTGGAGGCGGCCGCTCCCGCAGCGTGAGGATCCGGAAGAGGGCATCGTTGCCGGCTGAGAGCTCTCGCGCGTGACGGCGACGTTCCCGCTGATCCCGCGCCGGCGGGTGCTCGGGCTCCCCTTCGGAGGCCTGCACAGCATGCGCCGGGGCCTCGGCTCCGACGTGGCGGGCTCTCGCCCGTACCAGCCCGGCGACGACATCGACAAGATCGACTGGCACGCATCCGCGCGGCTCTCGCTGGCGCGCGGGACGGAGGAGTTCATCGTCCGCGAGCACTACGCGGAGGAGGCGCCGCGCGTCGTCGTCCTGTGCGACCGGCGCGCTTCGATGTCGGTCTTCGGCGACGGCTGGCCGTGGCTCTCGAAGCCCGAGGCGATCCGGCAGGCGGCCAGGGTCGTCGGCGACAGCGCCGTCGCTGCTCGCGGTCTCCTCGGCTACTTCGACGAGGGAGACGGGAGCGCGTACTGGCACCCGCCGCGCTCCACGCACGAGCTCGGCCCGGTCGACATCGAACGGCCGTTCGTCGCGCCCGTGGACACGCTCGCCCGCGGGCTCGGCTACCTCGTCGGGCAACGCCGCGACCTGCCGGCGGGGACGTTCGTCTTCATCCTCTCCGACTTCCTGGAGCAGCCGACCCGCGACGAGTGGCTGTGGGCGCTCGAGCGGCGTTGGGAGATCGTGCCCGTCGTCATCCAGGACCCGGTGTGGGAGCAGAGCTTCCCGGACGTGGGGGGGACGGTCGTCCCCTTCGCGGACCCGGAGACCGGGAAGGTCGCGCTCGTGCGGTTCACCGAGGAGGAGGCCGAGGAGCGGCGGCAGGTGAACGAACGGCGCCTGCGGGAGCTGCTCCGGGCGTTCCGCGGGCTCGACATGGATCCGGTCGTCGTCTCCTCGCACGAGTGGCGCGACGTCGTCTTCTCCTTCCTCTCCTGGGCCGACCAGCGGCTCTTCACGCGTGGTCGCGGATGAGGACGCCGGCCGTTCTCGTTCTCGCCCTCGCCGCGCTCGCAGCAGGCTGCGGCGGGGGAGAGGACGTACCGCCGCTACCCGAGGGGCGCTTCCTGGCCGTGAACGAGTCGGTCACACCCCGCGTCCACCTGTTCGCGGAGCCGGTCGTCGCCAGCATCGACGTGATCGTCGACACCGAGCGCTACGACCCGGACCGCATCACCGTCGAAGGCGAGTTCGAGCCGTACGAGGAGGAGGACGACCCGGTCGTCACTCGCCGCGACGACGGCCGCTACACGCAGCTGCGATACGAGGTCACGCTCCGTTGCCTCGTGTACGAGTGCCTCGAGGAGGTCGGCGGAGGGCCGCCACAGATCCAGCCGGGTGGACTTCCGGCCCCCGTGGGGAGCCAGGGCGGCGGCTTCGGCGAGCGGAACACCACCACCTTCCAGGCCGCTCACGTCGTCTACGACGACCCGGAGAAGGGCGAGCAGCGCGTGCAGAACGTGTCCTGGCCCGAGGTCCAGTCCGTCTCGCGGCTCAACTACGGCGATACGAGCGTGACCGGGATCGGGTTCCCGTTCCAGGCCTCGGTGACGCCGATTCCCGAGGCGTCCTACCGGATCGCGCCCGGGCTCCTCGGCGCGGGGCTCGTGGTCGGGGCG
>JBOHBD010000035.1:0-4581 GCA_050698195.1 Gaiellaceae bacterium | reverse complement strand
GACGTCGAGGCCGTCCCCGATCAGGGACGCGAGGGCGAGGTTCGCCTTGTCCCAGCTCTCGAAGTTCAAGCCCTGGAACCCGCTGCCGCCGCTCAGGATGCCACCGAACTCGGGCTGCGCGATGTCGTGCGCGGTCGCCGAGAGGTCGACTGAGAGCTGGTGCAGAGCTCCGGTCAACCGACTCGTCTCGTCCTCGTACCCCTCGGCGGCGCCGGCGTCCTCGAGCTCGGAGGCGGCGTCGTCGATGGCCGCAGAGGCCTCGTCCATGCGATTCAGGAGCTCTTCCGAGGACCGGGCGCGCGTGATCCGGGCGAGCGCGAAGTCGACGCGATCGCGCGCGAGATTCACCGACTCCACGTACTCGTCGAGGGTCGGCGGCGAGTCGCTCCCGCCGCAGGCGGATGCGACGAGCGCGGCGACAGCGAGCAGCACGAGCAGGGAGCGGCGCGACGACGTCATCGAGTCAGCGGGTTCGGGATCGTCAGCTGAGGCTGCCGTGCGCCGAGATCATCGGGGTATCACGCTCCGCGAGCCGCGGAAGGCCAGATGCTCGATGATGGCGACCTCCCGCTGGAGCTCGGCCTCGGTCGGGAAGCGCGTGACGGACCCGAACGCCGCCGCGTCCGTGCTCGGTCCGGACTGGGCGAGCTGGCTTCCGAGGCCGAGGGCGGCGAACGCGAAGGCCGCGGCGATTCCGGCCTGCAGGCGCGCGGTGGAGACGCGTCGCGGCATACGAACGACGACCGGCCGCTCGAGTCGTTCGAGCGGCGCGTACCGGAGCTTGTCGGTGAATGCGGCGACGTCGTCCGCGTACTCCCGGCAGTCGGCGCAACGAGCGAGGTGCGCGGAAAGCATCCGTCGCTCGAGCTGCGAGAGCTCCCCGTCGAGCTGCAGGGATACCTGCTCGCGCATACGCTGGCACACGAGTGACGCCCGAACCGCTGTCATAGTCGTTGTGACGCCACCGACGCTCTTGAGTTAGCCGACACTCTGCTGCGCCGCCTGTTGCGCAGCCAGGTGGGCGGCCTCCTGGGTCGCTGCCTGCGCGGCGAGGTCGAGCGGATTCATGGCCTCGGCGAAGTGGCAGGCGACCGGGTGCTGCCCGCCCGCGCGAGGGACGAGTGCCGGCTCCTCCTCCGCGCAGATCTCCTGCGCCTTCCAGCACCGGGTGCGGAACCGGCATCCGGAGGGCGGGTTCGCCGGGCTCGGGACGTCGCCCTTCAGGACGATCCGGCCGCGCTTGCCACGCTGGTTGGGCGAATCGATCGGCACCGCGGACAGGAGCGCCTGGGTGTAGGGGTGCATCGGCGACCCGTAGATCTGCTCCCGAGTCCCGACCTCCATGATCTTGCCGAGGTACATCACGGCCACACGGTCGGAGACGTGCCTGACGACGGAGAGATCGTGCGCGATGAAGAGGTAGGTCAGCCCGAACTCGTTCTGGAGCTGGGCGAGGAGGTTGACGACCTGGGCCTGGATCGAGACGTCGAGCGCCGACACGGGCTCGTCGAGGACGATCATCTTGGGGTTCAGGGCGAGGGCGCGTGCGACCCCGATCCGCTGCCGCTGCCCGCCCGAGAACTCGTGCGGGAAGCGGTTTGCGTGCTCGGGGCTCAGTCCGACGGTGCGGAGGAGCTCCTCGACCCGGCGCCTACCCTCCGCGCCGCGGTACAGGTTGTGGATGCGGAGCGGCTCCGCCACGATCTCCCGAACCGTCATCCTCGGATTCAGCGACGCGTACGGGTCCTGGAAGATGATCTGGATGTCGCGCCGGACGGGTCGCATCTGCCGGCGCTTGAATTTCGTGATGTCCCGGCCGTCGAAGACGATGCGGCCTGACGTCGGCTCGAGCAGCTTGATGATCGTGCGGCCGAGCGTCGTCTTCCCGCAGCCTGACTCGCCGACGACGCCGAGCGTCTCGCCGGGACGAACCTCGAGGTCGACACCGGACACGGCCTGCACCTGACCGACGGTGCGCTTGAAGACCCCGGACTTGATCGGGAAGTGCTTGACGAGCTCTTCGACCCGTAGGAGCGAGCCGTTCCGTGCCGCGGCGGACTGCTCGGGCACCGCCGCCGTCTGCGTCTCGCTCACGCTCCCGCTCCCGCGCCTGCTCGCACGTGCGCTGCGGCGAGCTCCTCGGCGAAGTGACACGCCGACCGGTGCTCCTCGCCCTCGTCCGTCTTCCGCAGCTCGGGAACGTCGGTCCGGCAGATCGCGCGTCCCTGCGAGAACGTGCAACGGGGGTGGAACGCGCATCCCGGCGGGCGGTGGAGGAGGCTCGGCGGCTGTCCCGGGATCGGCTCGAGCCACTCCTGATCGGAGTCGAGGCGGGCGAGGCTGTTCATCAGCCCGACCGTGTAGGGATGCCGCGGCGAGTTGAAGATCGTGTACACGTCGCCGAGCTCGACGACGCGTCCGGCGTACATGACGACGACCCGGTCAGCCAGCTCCGCGATCAGGCCCAGGTCGTGGGTGATGAGGATGGTCGCGGCGTGCGTCTCCCGCTGGGCCGCCTTCAACACCTCGACGATCTGCGCCTGAATCGTGACGTCGAGCGCGGTCGTCGGCTCGTCGGCGACGAGGACGCTCGGGTCGTTCGCGATCGCCATCGCGATCATCGCCCGCTGGCGCATTCCGCCCGAGAACTCGTGCGGGTACTGATCGACGCGCCGTTCCGCGAAGGGAACGCCGACGAGCTCTAGCAGCTCGACGGTGCGCTTCGTCGCAGCGTCGTCGTTCATGCTCGGGTGGTGGACCCGGATCGCCTCGGAGATCTGGTTTCCGATCGTCAGGACCGGGTTCAGCGACGTCATCGGGTCCTGGAAGATCATCGCCATCTGCCCGCCGCGGATCTTCCGGAGCTTGCTCTTCGGCATCTTCAGCAGGTCCTCGCCGTTGAAAAGCGCCTCACCCGTGACGATCTTCCCGGGAGGCATCGGTATCAGCCCCAGCACCGAGAGCATCGAGACGCTCTTGCCCGAGCCCGACTCGCCCACGATCCCGAGGACCTCGCCCGGATGCAGGTCGTAGCTCACGTGCGTGACGGCGTGTACGACCCCGTCCTCGGTGTCGAACTCGACCGTCAGGTCGCGGATCTCGAGAATCGGTTCCGGCACTAGGCCCGAACTCTCCGCTGGGTCGGGTCGAGCGCATCGCGCAGGCCGTCTCCGATGAAGTTGATGCAGAGGGCGATCACCACGATCACGAGACCGGGGAAGGTGACCAGCCACCAGGCGTTGAATCCCTCGCCCTGCCCGTCGGCGATCAGCTTGCCGAGCGCCGCGTTGGGCGGCTGGATGCCGAAGCCGAGGAAGGAGAGGGCGGCCTCGACGAGGATCGCGGCCGCGATGACGAGCGTCGCATTGACGATGATCGGGCCGACCGCGTTCGGGAGCATGTGCCGCACGATGATGCGCATGTCGCTCGCGCCCGCGGCCTTCGCCGCCTCCACGAACTCCTTCTCTCGGAGCGAGAGGAAGAGGCCGCGCACGATTCGCGCGATCGCGGTCCAGAAGAGGAAGGCGAGTATCAATCCGATCTTCAGCGGGTCCCCCTGGCCGAAGAAGACCGACGCGGTGAGCAGGACTGCGAGCCCCGGCAGCGTGAGGATCAGGTCGGTGAAGCGCATGAGTAAGTTGTCCACGTGCCCGCTGTAGTACCCGGCGACCGCCCCGATCGCGGTCCCGATCGCCGTCGACAGCAGGGCGACGAAGACCGCCACCCAGAGCGACGTGCGGATCCCGTAGATCACGCGGCTCAGGTAGTCCCGGCCGAGGAGGTCGGTGCCGAACAGGTGCCAGCCCTCGAGCGTCGGCGACGCGGTCGTGTTCTCGAGGTCGAGCTCGTCGAAGCCGTAGGGCGCGATCTGCGGCGCGAACACTCCGACCAAGGCGATCAGGACGAGGACGACGAGGCTGGCGACGGCGAGCCTGTGCCGGAGGAATCGCATGCGCGCGTACGCCCACTGGCTGCGCGCCTTGAGCTCGACGCCGGACTCGTACGCGAGCTCGGCGTCGGGCGTCACCGCGCCCGCGGCGGGCTCCGCGACCGCAGCGCCGCCGACGGAGATGCCCGTTCCCGGGATGACGTCCGGCGCGCGATCACTCATAGCGAACCCTCGGATCGAGCCAGCCGTACGCGATGTCGGCGACGAGGTTGAAGAGGATGATCATCGTCGCCGTGATCATCAGCCACGCCATCACCGGGTACGGGTCGTTGGCGAGCAAGGAGTTGACGAAGTAGAGCCCCATTCCGTCGAGCGAGAACACGGTCTCGGTGACGATCGCACCACCCAGGAGCGACCCGAGGTTGAGCGCAACGATCGTCACGAGCGGGATCAAGGCGTTCCGGAACGCGTGCTTCATCGTCACCCTGGACTCGCCGAGACCCTTGGCGCGCGCGGTGCGCACGTAGTCCGAGTTCACGACCTCGAGCATCGACGCGCGCATGTAGCGCGAGTAGGTCGCGATGCTGGCGACCATGAGCACGATGACCGGTAGCACGAGATGGTGCGCGCGATCGACGACGAAGCTGAGGCCGGTCCCCGGGTCGACCGAGTTCAAGTTCGAGATCGGGAAG
>JBOHBD010000034.1:0-12019 GCA_050698195.1 Gaiellaceae bacterium | reverse complement strand
GCCTGGAAGCGCATCGAGGCGGCCGCGGAGAGCGGCGAGCCTGTCGAGGGCACCGTGATCGAGGTCGTCAAGGGCGGCCTGATCCTCGACCTCGGCGTGCGCGGGTTCCTGCCCGCCTCGCTCGTCGACATTCGGCGCGTGCAAGACCTCGACGAGTTCCTCGGCAAGGAGCTCCGCTGCAAGGTCATCGAGCTCAACCGCTCCCGCAACAACGTCGTCCTCTCGCGCCGCGCCGTTCTCGAGGACGAGCGCAAGGAGATGCGCCAGGCGATCCTCGACCGCCTCAACCCGGGCGACGTGATCGAAGGGCAGATCTCCAACATCGTCGACTTCGGCGCCTTCGTGGACCTCGACGGGATGGACGGCCTGATCCACATCTCCGAGCTCTCCTGGAGCCACGTCAATCATCCGTCGGAGGTGCTCGACATCGGGCAGACCGTCAAGGTCAAGGTGCTCGACATCGACCGCGACCGGCAGCGGATCTCGCTCGGCTTGAAGCAGACGCAGAGCGATCCGTGGCAGCAGGTGCTCGACTCGTACCGTGAGGACGACGTCGTCGAGGGCCGTGTGGCGAAAGTCGTCACGTTCGGCGCCTTCGTCGAGATCCTCCCCGGCGTCGAGGGGCTCGTGCACATCTCCGAGCTCGCGGCGCACCACGTGGAGAACCCGCGCGAGGTCGTCTCACAGGGGCAGGCTGTCAACGTGCGCATCCTGGAGATCGACGGCGACCGCCGTCGGCTCTCGCTCTCGCTCAAGCGCGTGGAGGACGGCGAGCAACCCGTCCCCCGCGCAGACGGAGCCGAGTCGGTGCATGCCACACCGGATCTCAGGCTGTCCGAGGAGGCGTTCCCGACCGGTGCGGGCGCCGTGGCGGACGAGACGCAAGCCGAAGGAGAGCTCGACGTCGAGGCGAGTGCACCGGATCTCGCCGAGGCATCGCCCGAGCCCGAGGTCGAGGATGCCGGCGAGCAGGGTGCGGCAGTGCCGGACGACGAGCCCGAGCCCGAGCCCGAGCCCGAGGTCGCGTCCGAGCCCGACGACGAATCCGCCTAGGGCCCTTCGCTTGCGGCGTCCGATCGCGGTTGCGATCACCGGGAGCATCGGCGCGGGGAAGTCGACGGCGCTCGCGAGCTTTCGCCGCCACGGAGCGGCGACCGTCTCGAGCGACGAGATCGTCCACCACCTGCTCGCGACGGACCCCGAGGTGAAACGGACCCTCGTCGCCCGGCTCGGCGAGGAGATCCTCGGATCCGACGGAGCACCCGACCGCGAGCGGATCGCGCTCCGCGTCTTCGAGGACCGACAGGCGCTCGACTTCCTGGAGAAGCTGCTGCACCCGCTCGTCTCCCGTGAGTACCTCGGCTGGCGCGAGCAGCTCGCCGCGCTGCCGAGTCCGCCGAAGGTGTGCGTGACCGAGGTGCCGCTCCTGTACGAGGTCGGTGGTGAGACGCGGTTCGACAAGGTCGTCGTCATCACCGCGCCCGCGAAGTTGCGCGAGGCGCGCCGGGGAGGGCGGAAAGACGACCGAGAATCGCGATTGATCCCCGATCGCGAGAAGGTGAAGCGAGCGGATCTCGCCTATGCGAACACAGGCACTCCAGAGGAGCTCGACGCCTGGGTGGCGGGCGTCATGGCTACGCTGACGAGGGACGACACGTCTGGGCACGTCGCCGAACCGCCTTGTAACAACTTGTAACTTGGCCAGACCGGTCGCCTGAGATCCCGCGATCCCATGCGAGCTTTGACCGCTGCAGCCGTCGCTCTCCTGGCCCTGGCCGGTGTGGCCGCGTGGGTGGTCGAGAGCGAGCCGGACGTGTACCTCCGCGCGCGCTACCCCCTCGAGTACGAGCACGTCATCCGCGGTCACGCGGCGAACCACGCGCTCGACCCGGCACTCCTCGCCGCAGTCGTGTACGTCGAGAGCGGGTTCGACCCGAACGCGCAGTCGTCGGCCGGGGCGATCGGCTTGATGCAGCTCCTCCCGGACACCGCGAACGGGATCGCGCTGCGAACGGGGGGCCGCCGGTTCGTCGTCGCCGATCTGCGCGACCCCGAGATCAACGTCCGCTACGGATCGTGGTACCTCGGCCATCTCCGCAGCCGGTACGACGACACGCGGCTCGCGCTCGCCGCGTACCACGCAGGGCGGGGGAACGTCGACGGCTGGCTTCGCTCGGGGCGCGGGATCGACTTCCCCGACACGCGCGCCTACGTGGACGAGGTGCTGCGCCTCAGGGGCGTCTACGCGGACGCGTACTCGACCGAGCTGGGCCTCCGATAGCGTCCTCGAGGAGCGCGACGACCAGCTCTGCCCGAGGAGCCTCGTCCCCCTGGGCGTGCTGGAGAGCGAGTCCGTTGAGCACGAGATTGACGAACGACCCGATCTCGCGCGCATCGAGGTCGTCGCGAAACTCGCCCGAGCGCTGAGCCTCCTCGATCCGGGCGCGGTTGACGGGCATGACGTCCTTCTGGCGCTCCTCGATCCGCGCACGGAACTCGCCGTCCGTGCGAACGCGCCGGATCAGCTCGAGGTAGACCCCGAGCCACGCCGGGTCGAGCTCGGTGACCTCCCGCACGACGGCCTCGAGCCCCTCGTTCACCCAGAGATCCGACATGCGAGCGGTGTCCTGCACCGCGAGCTCGACGAACAGCTCCTCCTTCGAGCCGAAGTAGTTGAAGATGGCGCCCCGCGACAGGCCGATCGCCTCCTCCAGGCGGACGACCGTCGCGCCCTCGTACCCGTGCTCCGCGAAACAGCGGCGCGCGGAGGCGAGGATCTGCTCCCGGCGCTCGGCCTTCCGCTCCTCGGAGATCTTGGGCATAGCAAGCTCGTACTTTACAAAACCGTACGGACGTTTTATATTCCGCGCCATGGAGAGCGGCGCGATGCAGACCGGGGTCAAGAAGACCGCCGTCGGCGGGCTCGTCGCCGCCGAGCTCATCTCGGTGCTCGGCACGCGCATGACCTACCTGGCGTTGCCGTGGTTCGTGCTCGTGACGACGGGCTCGCCGGGGAAGATGAGCCTCGTCCTCGCCGCGGAGATCGCTCCGATGGCGATTCTCGGCATCCCGAGCGGTACGCTCGTCCAGCGGATCGGCTCGCGCAACACGATGCTCGTCGCCGACCTCGCGCGAGGACCGATCCTCGTTTCCATTCCGCTCCTGCACGCTGCCGGGGCGCTCAGCTTCGGCCTGCTGCTCGCGCTCGTGGCGCTGCTGGGCTGCTACATGCCGCCGTACTACGCGTCGCAGAGGACGATCCTGCCCGAGCTCGTCGGCGAGGACGAGCGCCTGATGTCGCAGGGAAACAGCCTCATCGAGGGCGGCGCCGCGTTCTCGGCGCTGATCGGGCCGGCGCTCGCGGGCGTGCTCATTCCCTTCATCGGTGCGCCGAACGTGCTGTACGTCGACGCGGCGACGTACTTCGTCGCCTTCCTGCTCGTCCTGACGCTCGTCCCGCGACGGAAGCCTCTCGTCGCCGCGGCGCGCCAGAAGGTCCTCGCGGGGGTTCGCTTCCTGCTCCGGGACAAGCTGCTCGGGTCGCTTGCCGGCGTCGTCGCCGCGTTCGGCTTCCTCTCGCCTGGACTGTCTGCCGGGCTCCCCGTCTACGCCTTCGACGAGTTCGACGGCAGTGCCCGCATCGCCGGCCTCTTCTACGCCGCGCTCGGCGCGGGTGCGCTCGTGGGGAGCCTCGTCGCGGTCGCGGCCGTGCGCCGGGTCGCTCCGCTTCGCCTCTCGGGGCTCGCGATGCTCGGCTTCGCCTTCCCGCTCTGGGCGCTTCCCTTCCTGCCGCCGTGGCCGGTCGTGTTCGCCGCGCTCTTCGCCGCGATGTTCTTCACGCCGCTCATCAACGGCCCGCTGATCGCGGTGCTGACGGCGCGGACACCCGAGGAGTTGCGAGCGATGGCGATAACCGCGGTGATCTCGATCAACACGCTCGCGGCGCCGCTCGGCTTCCTCGCCGCCGGGCAGGTGCTCGAACGCTGGGGCGTCGTCCCGCTCTTCACCGCCGTCGTCGCGGGCATCACGTGGATGGCCGTCGTCTACGGCGCCATCGTGCTTCGCCACCGCGAGGCCGACGTCGCGGTTGCGGAGGCCACGGTCGCGCCGTGACTCACCGGCGGGCGGCGCAGTAGCCGCCGGGAAGCAGGTCGGCGGCGCACAGCTCCGGCTCCGGCGCGCGGATGGCGAACGCGCTGCGGAGCTCGCCCGTGAACCAGACGTGGAACATCTCGCTCCGTCCCTGGATGAGCCGCGCGCCTGGCGGGCACGTGCCGCTCGCGGGCGGCTTCAGGCCGCGACGTCCGGGCTTGGCGCAGACGACGTGCGAGTGCCAGCGGGTGATCGGCCCGCCGGGAGTCGGGCCGCGCTCGCCGTCCCGCATGCTCCACATCGCGCCCACCAGGACGAGCGGTCGCCCCGGGGCGTTCGCGTAGATGAGCGCCTTGGGTCGGCGTGGGTCGAGAACGACCCGGCCGCGGGGCTCCTGCCGACGCTCCGAATGGAAGTAATGCACGGAACGGTCGCCGGGCTTGCGGGTGGCGGTCCGTGTGCCGTAGCCCGCGCGCGCAGCGGCTCGCAGGTCCCTCCAGTTTCCTTCCTCGGCGGCGGAGACGAGCTGCGCGAGCACGCGTCGTGCTCGCGCACGCTCACGCGAGGTGGCGAGGCCGACGACCGGGTACTGGCGGAGGTGCTGGATGAGACCGTGGCGGCTCGACGCGGGCAGCTTCCTGGCCCCACGAGGGGGCTTGCAGACGAGCGAGCGGCCCGGCTCGATCCCCTCGGCCCGTGCGGAGAGCGCCGTCGCTGCCGATCGTCCGCCCGCGATCGAGTCGGATGCACCGCCACCGCCGGCGGCGAACCCACCCACGGCCACGACCCCGAGAGCAACGACGGCTAGGCGATCGATCGCCACGCTCTCGATCGTAGTGCCGGAAGGCAGATGACGCACACGCCCCGTGGCTACGCTGCTTCGATGCGCGCGTTCCGAGCCTCCGACCTCTACGAGCCCACCGGCGACCAGCCGCGCGCGATCGAGGAGATCGCCGCGTCGGTCACCGACGGCAACCGTTTCCAGACGATCCTGGGCGCGACCGGGACCGGGAAGACGGCGACGATGGCGTGGACGATCGAGAAGATCCAGCGCCCGGCGCTCGTGATCGCCCACAACAAGACGCTGGCCGCGCAGCTCTGCAACGAGTTCCGCGAGTTCTTTCCCGAGAACGCGGTCGAGTACTTCGTCTCGTACTACGACTACTACCAGCCCGAGGCGTACGTCCCGCAGGCCGATCTCTACATCGAGAAGGACTCGTCCCAGAACGACGACATCGCACGGCTGCGGCTCTCGGCGACGTCGTCCCTTCTGACCCGGCGCGACGTCGTCGTCGTCGCCTCGGTCTCGTGCATCTACGGGATCGGCTCGCCCGAGGAGTGGCGCGAGCGTGTCCTGATCCTGGAGGTGGGGGAGGAGCACGATCGCGACGCCGTGCTCCAGAAGCTGATCGACAGCCAGTACGTCCGGAACGACACCGTCCTCGGGCGTGGTCGCTTCCGCGTCAAGGGCGACATCGTCGAGATCCAGCCGGCGAACGTCGAGACGGCCTACCGCGTCTCGTTCTTCGGGGACGACGTCGAGCAGATCACGCACTTCGACCCGCTCACCGGGGAGGTGTATGCGAGGCTCGACAACCTCGTCATCTGGCCCGCGACCGAGTACGTCACCTCGAAGCCGACGATCGAGCGCGCGGTCGACGAGCTCCGCGCCGAGCTCGAGGAGCAGGTGGCGAAGTTCGAGGCGGACGGGAGGATGCTCGAGGCGCACCGCATCCGCCAGCGAACCGAGTACGACCTCGAGATGATGAAGGAGCTCGGCTTCTGCTCCGGGATCGAGAACTACTCACGGGTGCTCGAGGGCCGACCCCCGGGCTCACACCCGTTCACGCTGATCGACTACTTCCCGGAAGACCTCGTCGTCTTCGTGGACGAGTCGCACCAGACCGTCCCCCAGCTCGGCGGCATGTACGAAGGCGACCGCTCGCGCAAGCAGACGCTGGTCGACTACGGCTTCCGGCTCCCCTCGGCGCTCGACAACCGGCCCCTCCGCTTCGACGAGTTCCTGGGGAAGGTGCAGCAGCTCGTTTTCGTCTCGGCGACGCCGGGGCCGTTCGAGCTCTCGCGCTCGAAGGTCGTCACCGAGCAGCTGATCCGCCCGACCGGGGTCGTCGACCCGGAGGTCGAGCTGCGCCCGACGAAGAACCAGATCGACGACCTGCTGAACGAGATCCGCAGGCGCGAGGAGGCGGGCGAACGCACGCTCGTCACGACGCTGACGAAGAAGATGGCGGAGGACCTGACCGACTACCTGCTCGAAGCGGGGGTGCGCGCCCGCTACCTCCACTCCGAGATCGACACGCTCGACCGGATCGCGATCATCCGCGAGCTCCGCCTCGGCGAGTACGACGTCCTCGTCGGGGTCAACCTCCTGCGGGAGGGGCTCGACCTGCCCGAGGTCTCGCTCGTCGCCGTCCTCGACGCCGACAAGGAGGGCTTCCTGCGCGGGAAGACCGCGCTCGTCCAGACGACCGGGCGCGCCGCCCGCAACGTCAACGGCAAGGTGCTCCTGTACGCGGACAAGCGCACCGAGGCGATCGTCGGCGCGATGGAGGAGACGAACCGTCGGCGCGCGTACCAGATCGCCTACAACGAGGAGCACGGGATCACGCCGGAGACGATCGTCAAGGGCGTGTCCGACATCGCGGAGCTGCTCGCGCTCGAATCCCCACACGTGCCCACGTCGCGGCGTCGGCGGGGCATGGCCGAGGTGGAGGGTATGACGCGCGAGGAGCTCGAGAAGCTCGTCGTCACCCTCGAGGAGGAGATGTACCTCGCGGCCCAGGAGCTCCGCTTCGAGTACGCGGCCAAGCTCCGCGACGAGATCAAGGAGCTTCGCCGGGAGCTGACCGCGCTCGCCGAGGCCTAGCAGGCTCGCACGCCCTCGGCGGTACGCCGGCGAGCTCCGCCGCAGGTGACGAGGGAGCTAGGCTCTCGCCATGTGCAGGAACATCAAGACGCTCCACAACTTCGAGCCGCCGGCGACCGACGAGGAGGTCCGCGCGGCTGCGCTGCAGTACGTGCGCAAGGTCAGCGGCTCGCAGAAGCCGTCGAAGGCCAACGAAGCCGCGTTCTCGCGCGCCGTCGAAGAGGTGACGGCGTCGACGCAGCGGCTGCTCGCGGAGCTCGTGACCGCCGCGCCGTCGCGTGATCGCGAGGTCGAGGCGGCCCGGGCGCGCGCTCGCGCCGAGCAGCGCTTCGGCCGCGCCGCGTAAGCGGCCTTCGCGCGCGTTCAACGCTTCTCGGCGCTCTGCCGATACATCGGGGGTGCCGAAGCACAAGGTTCCGGTTCTGGGCGCGGCGGCCTGTGCGGCCGTCGTTCCTGTCGCGCTCCTCCACTTCGTCGGCGGCCACGACGTCGCCATCGACGGCTGGATCCACTTCTTCGGCGTCGCCCTCGGGGCCGGCGTGGCGACGGCCTCTGCCGCCGCGCTGACGGTTGCCGGCGCACGGCTCCGCGACGGGCACGCTGTTCTCGTCGGCAGCGCGTTCTCCGTGATGGCGGCGCTCCTCTGCCTGCACGGGCTCGCGACGCCCGGAATCGTCGTCGGGATGAACGGCGTCGTAGCGTTCACGGGCGGCGCGACCCTGCCGGTCGGCGGCGCGATCCTCGCGCTGGGGGTGATCCCGGCGCTGCGCAAGCCGACCGCCGTGAAGCCTCTCCTCTGCCTCCTCTCCGCCGGCGTCGTGCTCATCCTGGGCCTCGGCCTGGCGGCGATTGCCGAGCCGAGCCTCGTTCCCCCCGTGCCCGAGCCGCGCAGCCCCGTCGCTTGGCTCGTCCTCGTGACGGGCATGGGGTTCTACGCACTGCTCTTCTGGCGGGCGGTCCGGACGTTCCGGCTCACGCGGCGGTCGACGGATCTCCTCGTCGCCGTCGGCATCGTGTGGCTGGCCGTCGCCGTTCCAGCTGCGCTTCTGCTCGACTTCAGCGAGCTCGGATGGTGGCTCGGCCACGTCTTCGAGATCATCGGGATCGCGATCGTCGGAGTCCCGGTCGCCGTCGACCTGCGTCGCGGCGCCGCACGTTCACGACCGCTCCTCGGCGACCTCAAGGGGGCCGATCTCGTCGCGGAGGAGGAGGCGTTCCTCGGCTCGCACGTGCGGGCGCTGCTCGTCGACCTCGCGGAGAAGGACGAGTACACCGAGGAGCACACGCGCCGGGTCGCTCTCCGCGCGGTCCAGGTGGGAGACGAGCTCGGACTCGCACCCGAACGACTCCGCGACCTCGCCGTCGGGGGGCTGCTGCACGACATCGGCAAGCTCGCCATCCCGGACGAGATCCTCAAGCGGCCCGGACCTCTCTCGCAGCCCGAGTTCGAGCTCGTCGAGGAGCATCCCGAGCGAGGTAGGCGCCTCCTGCGCAAGCTCGGCGGCTTCCCAGACGGCGTCCTACGTCTCGTCCGCGACCACCACGAGCGACTCGACGGCAGCGGTTACCCGCGCGGGCTCAGGCGCGCAGAGCTCGACCTCGACACGAGAATCCTGAGCGTGTGCGACGTCTACGACGCGCTGATGTCGCAGCGCGTCTATCGAAACGCCTGGACACACGAGGAAGCGGTCCGGTTGCTTCGCGGGAGCGCGGGCACCGTGTTCGACACGCGGTGCGTCGGGGCGCTCGAGCGCGTCCTCGCCCGCGAGCGCGGGGAGGAGCTGGCCGTCGCCGTCTGACGGTGGCTCAGGCCGCCGATAGCGCCACGAGCTTGCCACGCAGGTAGCGCAGGTACGGCTCTGGGTCGATCGCGGCGCCGACGACCCGCTCGATCGTATCCGCAGGCGTGAACTTGCTGCCGAACGCGTACAGGTTCTCGCGGAGCCAGCCGTGTAGCTCCGAGAAGTCGCCGCGCTCCATCTGCTCGTCGATGTCGGGGATCGCGGCTGCCGCCCTCTCCCAGATCTGCACCGAGAGGATGCTCCCGAGCAGGTACGTCGGGAAGTACCCGAACGCGCCTCCAGACCAGTGGGAGTCCTGGAGGACGCCGAGCCGGTCGTCGGTCACCTCGAGGCCCACGAGCTCCTGGAAGCGGCTGTTCCACGCGTCCGGGAGGTCCTTCACGGCGAGGCGCCCGGCGACGAGGTCCTGCTCGAGCTCGAAGCGCAGGATCACGTGCAGCCCGTAGCTCGTCTCGTCCGCGTCGACGCGGACGAACGTCCGCTGCGTGCGGTTCACGGCGCGATGGAACGCCTCGAGAGTCGTCGCGCCGAGCTCTGTCGGGAAGCTCTCCTGCAGGCGCGGGAAGAGCCAGCGCCAGAACGGGAGCGAGCGTCCGACGACGTTCTCCCACAGCCGGCTCTGGGACTCGTGCAGCACCGACGAGGCTCCGCCGCACAGGGGCGTGCGGTCGAGTGAAGCGTTCGAGCCGTACTCGTAGAGACCGTGGCCGGCCTCGTGCATCGCGGTGAAGAGCGAGTTGAGATCGTCCTCGCCGTAGCGGGTCGTCAGGCGGATGTCGCCGAGCCCGAACGCGATCTCGAACGGGTGCACCGTCAGGTCGAGGCGGAAGGCATCCCAGCTCACGCCGAACCTCTCGACGATCTCCCGCGCCAGGGCGTGTTGCCGGTCGATGGCAAAAGGCCCCCGCAGGAGCTCGTCCTCGCCGTCGACCGCATGCTCCTCGACCAGCGCTGTGAGCTCGGCTTGGACGACGCCGAAGATGGCGCGCACCTGATCGGCGCGCAACCCTTCCTCGTATTCGTCGAGGAGGACGTCGTACGGGTTTTCGTACGGGGCGAAGCACTCGACCCAGCGGAGCCGTAGCTCGAGCATCCGCTCGAGCCATGGTCGAAAGGCCTCGAAGTCACCGTTCTCACGGGCTCTCACCCAGGCCTGGTACGAGGCCACCTCGGTCTTCGCGAGCTCGGACGCGAGCTCCGTCGGGACGCGCCGCTTCCTCTCCCAGCCGCGGCGGGCGACCCGGACGAGGCACGCGTCGTCGGCGTCGTCGGGGAGAGACGCCGCGTACGGCTCGAGCGCGTCGAGCAGCTCGCCGATGCGGTCGTCGACCTGGCGGTCGTGGAGGATGGACTCGAGCGTCGCGAGCTGCGTGGCGCGCGACTCCGACCCCGAGGGCGGCATCCAGACCTCCATGTCCCACGAGAGGACGTTCCGCGCGCGCGCGAGATCGACGATCTCACCGAGACGGCGCCTCAGCTCGGCGAGGGCTCGTTCCACGGACGGCGCACTCTATCCGCGTCGGAACGACCGGCGTGCGGCCTCCGCGAAGGCGCTTCCGCTCCACGCGAAGGTCGTCACGGTCAGCGTGTCCTCGTCCGCGTCGTAGACGTTGATCCCACGCGCCTCCCCTCGCCGCCGGGGTCGCGGCCTGCCCAGGCCGGGGACGGTGGCGAGCACGAGCGAGCTGCGCGGGCGGTCCTCCAGCGCCTCGAACTCCCGTCGCTCGGCGACTCCGGCTTGGTGGACGTGCCCGCTTGCGACCAGCTCGGCGCCGGCCGCCGCGAGCGCCTGCAGGACGTGATCGCGCCGGCTGAGGGGCCGTTTCCGCCTGGCGCGCCAGGGGGGTGCGGCCAGATGATGGTGGAGCGCGACCATGCGAAGCGAGCTCTCGGGTGCCTCGCGCAGGCGCCGCGCCAGCCGCGCGAGCTGGTCGTCCCCGAGCGCGCCTCCCTGCTGCCGGAGAGGGCGAACCGAGCTGAGACCGGCGACGAAGAGGCGCTCGGACGAGTAGACGGGCTCCCTCGGCCCGAACACGCGCTCCCATTCGGCATAGGTCCGCGTGAAGCGGGCGGGAACCGTGTAGGGGATGTCGTGATTCCCCGGGACGGCGAGGACGGGGACGCGGAGCCCGCGGAGGAGCTCGGCGGCGCGCTCGAGCTCTCCCCTGCGTCCGCGATGGGCCAGGTCTCCCGTGGCGACGAGGAGCTCGGGCTCGAGGCGCCCGACGAGCTCCCCCAGGGCGGCGACGGGTTCGGGGGTCTCGCGACGGCCGATATGAAGGTCGGAAACGTGGAGGACGAGCGCGGCCACCGCCGAGGCAGGCTATACACTCGAATCGTGGGAACCGACTCGCCGGAGCTCTTCGACGACGTCTATCTCGGCCTTCGCGCGGGCGGCGCCGTTCGCAAGCAACGGCGCGGCGAGTCGCTTTCCGCCGAGGAAGAGGAGGCGATCGGCCGCTGGCGCCGGCTCTCGCTCTGGCGGAAGCTCATCGCGGTCGGGGCTTTCGCGCTCGGGACGTTCGGGCTCGGCTTCACCGTCGGCGGGCTGATCTTCGGCCGCTGGCGGACCGCGCGCCGCTAGGAGGGCCAAGCCGCCTAGACGCACGCGGAGGCCGAGAAAGCCTGGTGTCCGCGGCCGGGCTGGCAGCGCTGCGTCCAGCGTGCGCTCGTGAGCCTGTAGCCGTCCCCGTCCGGCTCGAACGCGAGCGTCCAGCGCTCCGCCCGGACGGAGTCGTCGAGGAGGCCGTCGAGCGTGACGACGACGGTCTCGGGCCCTGCGCCCTCGGCCGGCGCCGTTGCCGCGATCGTCGTGCGGCTGGCGGTCCGCTCGTCCAGCCGCAGGAACTCGGCTGCAGCCATCGCGGCAGAGCCCTCCCACGCTTCGTCGACCGACTCCTGGTGCTCGGCGAAGCCGTCCACCGCGACGACGCCGTCGGGCCCCGGATCGGGCGGACCGTCCCACGCGTGCTCGGCGCCGCCGTCGCACCCCACGAGAGCGACGGCGGAGGCGAGCGAGACGGCGACTGTAACGAGGCGCACGCCGCCGTTGTATCTGACGCCGACGCGGCGCGCATACGGCTGCCGGACGATCGAACGTCTGTTCGACCGGGTAGAATGGCGGGCCGATGAGCGCTGAGGCAGTCGTCGTCCACGGCGGGCGGGAGCACAACCTGAAGAACGTCACGGTCCGCATCCCGAGGAACGCGCTCGTGTGCGTCACCGGGCTCTCCGGCTC
>JBOHBD010000033.1:0-12262 GCA_050698195.1 Gaiellaceae bacterium | reverse complement strand
GGCCGAACCCGACCCCACCGCTTCGTGCGACTACTCGATCGGCGGCATCACCTACCTTCGACCTGGCTCTGGGACTGGTCGGTGGCGGTGGCGCTCCCTGACGCGTCCCGCGCGGCCTCCTTCCCCTTCTGGCTCAGGGGGCCGTTGCGTCCGGGGCTCTTCTTCCGATCAGGCCCCCACTCGTTCGACGGGTCGAGCTGCAGGCTGGCCGCGAGGCCGAGAGCGAACTGGCTGCTCTCGTCCAGCTGACCGATCGCCTGTATCCCGTCTCCGCCCTTGCACCGGCACGAACGTGCCTGGAGCTGGAACGCGGCCTGCTTCGTCACGTTCCAGTTCGTGGCCGTCGCGTCCGACGTGGCCACGTTCGCCTGCCGGACGGCGGCGTCGTCACCCTTGCTGAGGACGCGGGTCGGCTCGTTGCTGTTGCCGATCTCGGAGTCGTCCTTGCACTTGCACGGTGGCTTGGCGCCAAGCTGCAGCGTGGCCGCGAGCGCCACCGCGCCCTGGTGGTTCTTCGACGACTGGCCGATCGCCTGGATGCCCGTTCCGCAGCAGTGCCCTTCCAGTCCCCTACCACCCTGGATTTGCCCTGCCTGCTGGAACGTCCAGTTGATGTTGCCGGCCGCCGCGTTCGACGACGCGACGTTCGACTGCGACACCGAGCCCGAGTCACCGGGGCTCAGCACACGGATAGGCGCGTTCTCGTTCGACGCTCCCTTCTGGATCGTCAGCCCGAGAGCGAACGCACCCTGCTCGTTCTTCGCCGACTGGCCGATCGCCTGGATGCCGGACCCACCGGCCTGCACTTGATCGGCAGCCTGCTTCGTGAGGTTGAGGTTCCCGGCCGACGCGTTCGACGAGGCCTCGTTCGTCTGAACGACCTCCCCGTCGTCGCCCCAGCTGAGAACTCGAACGGGAGCGTTCGAGTTCGACGGCTTCTCCTGAATGGTCGCGGAGATCGCCGCCGCGCCCTGCTCTGACTCGGCCGACTGGCCGATGGCCTGGAGGCCGCTCCCGCACTTGCAGGAGCCGCCCGCCTGGGTCTGCTCGGCCTTCTGCCCGGTCAGGTTGAGGTTGAACGCCGTGGCGTCCGAGGACGCCACGTTCGACTGGGACACCGAGCCCGAGTCCCCAGGGCTCAGCACGCGCACGGGAATGTTCTCGTTCGATGCTCCTTTCTGGACGGTGAGGCCAAGCGCGAACGCGTCCTGGTCCGACTTGGCCGACTGGCCGATCGCCTGCAGGCCCGAGCCACCGGCCTGCGTCTGGTCGGCATCCTGGTGCGTGAGGCTCAGGTTTCCGGCGGTCGCGTTCGACGAGGCCTCGTTCGTCTGAGTGACATCGCCGTCGTCGCCGGGGCTGAGAACCCGAACCGAGATCGAGCTGTTCGACGGCTTCTCCTGAATGGTCGCGGAGAGAGCCTTCGCATCCTGCTCCGAGTCGGCCTTCTGGCCGATGAGCTGCTCGCCGTCGCTCCCGCACTTGCAGGAGCCTCCGGTCTGCGTCTGATCGGCGTCCTGCCCGGTCAGGTTGATGTTGCCGGCAGTCGCGTCGGACGACGCGACGTTCGACTGCTCGACCGAGCCACCGTCGCCGGGGCTCAGCACCCGAACCGAGATCGAGCTGTTCGACGGCTCCTCCTGCTTCGTCGCCGCGAATGCAGCCGCATCCTGGTCCGAGTCAGCCGACTGGCCGATGACCTGCTCGCCGGCTCCCCCGCACTTGCAGGAGTCTCCGGCCTGGGTCTGGTCGGCATCCTGCTTCGTGACGTTGAGGTTCCCGGCTTCGGCGTTCGACGACGCCTCGTTGGACTGTGAGACGTCACCGTCGTCGCCGGGGCTCAGCACTCGAACCGAGATCGAGCTGTTCGACGGCTCCTCCTGCTTCGTCGCCGCGAATGCAGCCGCATCCTGGTCCGAGTCAGCCGACTGGCCGATGACCTGCTCGCCGCCGCCGCCGCAGCAGTGGCTTCCGGCCTGCTCTTGATCGGCCGTCTGCTTTGCCACGTTGACGTTGCCGGCAGACGCATCCGACGACGCGTCGTTCGACTGCACGACCGAGCCCGAGTCACCGGGGCTCAGCACGCGCACGGGCTCGTTCTCGTTCGACGCCCCCTGCTGGAGCGTGAACGCGAGCCCGAAGGCGTCCTGATCGTTCATCGCCGACTGGCCGACGACCTGGAGGCCCGAGCCCCCAGCCTGCGTCTGGTCGGCAGTCTGCCCGGTCGCGTTCAGGTTTCCAGCCGTGGCGTTCGACGAGGCCTCGTTCGACTGCGAGACCGAGCCGTCGTCGCCCGGGCTCCCCACCCGAACGGGACCGTTCTCGTTCGTTGCTCCCTGCTGCGCTGATCCTGCAGCGGCCCCTGCGTCCTGCTCGCTTCCGGCCAGCTGGCCGGCATCCTGGCTTGCAGGCGGGTTCGCTGCGGCCGTTCCCACTCCCGCGACGAGCAGGAGGAGCAGGGCCACGGCCAGCGCGAGGAAAACACGTCTCATGTTGTCTCCCTTCGAGCTGTCGTTGTGGCGCCGTGCCGTGCCGGCAGGCGCCGGACCACGTGTGCGACAGCTCTCAGCCCGGGTGGTCGATCGAGGAGCGGTAGGTGCTGTGCGGGCTCAGCTCCCGCGCAACCCGAATCCGCCGCCCCAGGCCGGGGGCGGCAAGCATGAAGAAGGCGAGGAGGGCAGCGACCGCGACCACCGGCGCGCTCGGCACGCGTCCCCCGAACGCGCCCGAGCCCATGGACTCGGAGGAGCGGTGCTGGCCGAAGGGCAGCCGCGGCTCGCGCTCCGGGCGAGGAGACGCCGTGTGGACGGTGGCGCGCCTCGTCGTCGGCTGCGAGCTCGGTCGGCTGGGTGGGCCCTGTGGACGCTGCCAGGCGACGGCTGGCGCCCGACGCGGCGGCGTGGGCGATCCCGCGTCGCGGCGAGCCGGCGCACCGTGCGCGGGCTCCGGTGTGCGAAGCGCTCCCGGCGCACCTGCCGGCGGCTCGACGGAGGCGATGACGTCGACGCCGGGGAGGGAGGGCGCAGGGAGGGAGAGGACCGGAAGCTCCGGCACGGGAGCTCCGGGCTCGACGACGACCACGACCGTTGCGTCGACGGAGGGCACGAGCGCCGGTGCGGGAAGGAGAGGCAGCGGCAACGGCAGCGGAGGCACCTCGAGCGTCGGAGCCGGCGGCAGCGCGGGTGGAGCCGGCAGCGCTGGTATCACGGACTCGAGCGGCGGCACCGGCGCGGCGCCCGTGCCGGGCAGCGGCGCCCCGCCGCTGTCGCTCGCGTCCTCGCACGCCCAGCTCCACGTCCAGTCCCACGTCCAGCTGAGCGCAGTGTGGCTCCCGAGCTGCGTCGAGAACGACGTCGTCTCGCCGCAAAACGTGAACGTCCACGTCCAGGCCCAGGGCTCGTTCGCCGGCTCCGCCCCGGCGGCTCCGCCGCCTTCGCCTGCGGCGGTGGTCTGGATGACGGCACCGGTGTCGCCGGGGCTCAGAACACGGACCGACACGTTCGTGTTCGCGCCTCCGGAGGCTGACGAGGCCCCATCGGAGCCGGAGCTACTCGAGGTCGGAACGCTCGTGTCGGCCCCGACGCATGCCCAATCCCAGACCCACTCCCACGCCCAGTCCAGTGATGCCTGGCTTCCGGTATGAGTCGATAAAGATGTGGCGTTCCCCGCACAGTCGGACGTCAGATCCCAGGTCCAATTCCACGGATTCTTTCCAGTTTCGTCGTCGGATTGATACTGCGAATCAACTCCGTGATACTGCGTGGAATCCGAAGTCGAAACTGGAACGGATCCGCCTCCACTGCCTGCGGCCGACGCGGAAACGGGCGCCGACTCGCCATCGGCCGACGGCATGGTTCCGGTCGGCTCTTCGCTTGGTGCCGTGCCGCTCGGCGCCGCGGTCTGAGTAACGGGGCCGTTGTCGCCGGGGCTCAGGACGCGGATCGACACATTCGTGTTCACGGCAGGGGGAGAGGGGTCGGGCGCCGCGAGCGGCGTGACGGGGGAAGGCTCCGTGATATCAGGCTCCGGGGCGCTTGATACCACGTCCGAAGCTCCGTCCTCCTGGGTCACCGGCCCGTCGACTCCAGGGCTGAGCACGCGCACCGAGACGTCGATGCTGCCTGCCGCGGTCTGCGTCGCGGCCTCGATCTCCGCGGCGTCCTCGAGCGCGGCCTCCTCGAGCGTGGAGAGCGACGGCAGCTCCGGGACGGGAACCTCGATCACCTCGGTAGGCGTGGCCGGCATGGACTCAGCGTCCGGAAGCAGGGTGTCCGGCAGGACGGGCACCGCCGGCACTGGTACCTCGCCGTCCGACGCGAGCGCCGGTCCGGCCGTGCCGAGTCCGAACACGGAGGCGGTCACGAGCACCTTCAAACACCGAAAGCGGACACGCTTTGCGCGTGGGTACCGCGACTGGTTTGCATACGTAAGAGCCACGCATGGAGGGAAATACCCAACGAGCACGGTACTCAGTCATGTTCTTTGCCTGCCTCAGTACGAAAAGGAAATATATTTCGTTATAATCCGGCCGAGATCTGCTCAGGGAGGGGGGTTCGTTGAGTACGAGATCGGATGTGTATCCAGCGACCGGGAGAGTCTCGTCGGGCTGCCGTGACGAGCCGGGAGCTCTGCTGCGCGCCTATCGGGCGACTGGGGATCTCGCCGCCCGCGAGCGTCTGATCGAGCTCTACCTCCCACTCGTTCGTGCGCTCGCGCGACGCTACGCGCACTGCGGCGAGCGGCTCGACGACCTCGTCCAGGTGGGCGCGATCGGCTTGATCGAGGCGATCGACCGCTTCGACCCCGAGCGGGGACGCGATCTCCCGAGCTTCGCCGTCCCCACGATCACCGGCGCGATCAAGAACCACTTGCGTGACCGGACCACGGCGATTCGCGTTCCTCGCCGCGTCGGGGAGATGACGCTGAGGCTTCGAGCCCCACGCGCGTTCCTCGCCGCGAGCCTCGCGCGGTCGCCCACGCTCTCCGAGCTCGCGCGCGAGGCAGGCGTCGACGAGGGTGACGTCGCGGAGGCGATCGAGATCGAGCTGGCACGGAGACTCCTGCCTCTGTCGGCGGCCGACGGCGGGGATGCAGGGCCGGCGGGCGCGACCCTGGTCGAGGACGCGTACGACGCGAGCGACGATCGTCTCCTCCTCGCCGCGGGCTTCCGCACGCTCGCGGAGCGCGAGCGGAGGATCCTGCACCTGCGCTTCTTCGCCGGCCTGAGCCAGGCGGAGATCGCCCGCGAGGTCGGCCTGTCCCAGATTCAGGTGTCGCGGCTCATCCGGGCGTCCCTCGAGCGCCTGCGGGGCGCGCTCGGCCAGGAGCGCGTGCGACCCGCTGCCCAGGAATCGCTCGTCCAGCTCTAGTGCAGCCGGTTTCTGGCTTGTAGACTCGGTTCATGGCGAGTGTGCCGTCGCTCTCCGAGGACCTGGCGGCTTCCTACCGGGTCTCGCTCCGCCGAACCGGGCAAGGGCCGGACGCAACCTGGCTCGCCGAGGTGGACGAGCTCCCGAACGTCTCCGCGCGAGGCGCCACGCCGGAAGAGGCAGTTCGGCGGGTCTGGGCGGCTGCGAGTGGGGTGCCCGAAGGGGACGCCGGCGTGGCGAAGACGGCTCCCCGGCACAGCGGGAAGCTGCTCGTCCGCATGCCCGCGACCCTGCACGACGAGCTCGCCCGGGCCGCCGAGAGCGAGGGTGTGAGCCTGAATCAGCTCATCACGGGCGTTCTGGCGGGCGCCGTCGAGTGGCGAGCGACGGATGCGGCGCCCGAGGGGGCCGCTGCCGGCCAGGGGCTCTGGGGCCGCTGGACGCCGATCGCGCTCGCGGCGAACTTCGCTGTCGTCCTCGTCGCGGCGATCGTTGCGATCGCGGTTCTCGTCGTCGCGTTGCGCGACGGCTTCTAGAGCCAACGGGTCGGAGCGTTCGCCCCCGCGGGCGAACGACGGTCAGCGCGTTGCTCAGCCCGTCACGCCGCCTTCACCGCGAGACTCGCGGGGCGAGCCTCGAGCCGGCGCAGGCGAACCGGCACTTGCAACGCGCGACCGACGATGCATTGCCGCCGTGCGAGGTGGGCGACCTCCTCGGCATCCAGCTCTCGTCCGGGATCGGTCGCGAGGTCGACGTCGAGCTCCAGCAGCGTGAAGCCGTATCCGCCTTCCGGACCGTGTTCGAGGTGACCTGTGGCGCCGACGTCGACAGTGTGCACCGGCACGCCGAGCCGCTCGGCGATCGCGACGAGCGTCTGCTCGAAGGAGGACGCCAGCGAGGCGACGAGGAGCTCCTCCGTGCTCCAGCCCCCAGGGATGCCGTCCTCGAGCTCCGGTGGGGTCACCACCACGCGGAGGCCCCGTTTTCCCGGAGCCCCGAGGTGGAGCAACCGCCCGCCGGACCAGCGCGCCTGAACAGGAAACCGAAGTGCCTTGGCAATGTCCATAGCTACCTCCCTTCGGAGACGGTGCGTGACGATGAGAAAGCCGAGGCCGCGCGCTCGAGGTTGAGCCGCCGCATCGACGAGACGATCTCGGCGGCGTTCTCGGAGTCAAGGTCGCCCGTCGGCTCGTCGGCCCATACGATCGCCCGGTCGTTGACGAGCGAGCGGGCGATCGTGACACGCTGGCGCTCGCCGCCCGAGAGCTCGTCGGGCACGTGGTTCGCGCGCCCGGCGAGACCGACGAGATCGAGCGCCTCGACCACCCGCTCGCGCGCCTCCCCTCCCCCAACCCGGGACAGCAGCAGCGGCAGCTCGACGTTCTCCACCGCGGTCAGGACCGGGATCAGGTCGTAGAACTTGTGGAGTGAACGCGCCTCCACGATCGGTGTGTCCACGAGGTCTCTCCTTCCGTCGTGCGCTGCAGTCTCGTGCCGCCGCCGCTCGCCGGAATCGGCTCAGCGCCGCGAATCGGGCGCGGGAAAGTACGGATTCGTGCCGAGCAGCGGCGACCAAGCGGCAGCGAGCATGGCGGCAAGGTCGAGCGTCGACAGGACGCCGAGTGGGCGGTGCTCGACGGGGTCGACCACCACGAGATGCGAGAGCCCAAGCCTCGTCATCCGCTTGGCGGCATCCGCGAGTAGCTCGCCTGGAGCGACCGTTACGACCGGCTTCATCGCGCTGCCACCCGCCTGCTGCTCATCCAGAGATCGGACCGTCGCGGCGGCGACGAGATCGTGATCGGAGACGACGCCCCACATGGAGTGCTTGTCGGAGGGATCGTCGATGACGACGACGCAGTGCACGCGGTTGTCGCTCATCAACGCTGCGACTGCTCTGAGCGAATCCTCCGACGAGCAGCTGACGAGCCCCCAGTGCATCGCTTCGGCGACCGTCACCTGGGGGCGCGTCGCACCCGAACACAGGACCGCGAAGGCATTCATGCACACAAGGTCGACGTCCAGCCCGCCGAGCGCATCGGCGGTCGTCCGAAGCGGCGCTGCGGAGAACTACGGCGGCCGGCGATCAGGCGTCGCGCGCGCATCGTGTCAGTAGAGAGCCCGCATCCGGCAAGCGGGATTACCCCCGCGAGCACGCTCGTCGCGGCAGCGGTGGGCTACGTCAACGAGTAGCGCCGGAACCGTTGAGCACTCCGACACGTCGCAACGTCGCTGGAGCATCTAGGCTGGCCCGCGACCTCGGGAGGCGAATGGTTCCGGTCACGTGATCCGAGTGCTGATCGTCGACGACCACGCAGTCGTGCGGTCCGGGCTGCGCCGGCTCCTCGACGCGGAGGCCGACATCGAGACGGTCGGCGAGGCGCCCAACGCGGACCGGGCCGTGTTCGAGGCCATCGAGGGCCGGCCCGACGTCGTGTTGATGGATCTCGTGATGCCCGAGAAAGGCGGAATCGAGGGCATGCCGGCCGTGCTGCAGGCTGCCCCCGAGGCAAGGGTGCTCGTCCTCTCGATGCAGGACGACCCGCGATACGTCCGCGCCGCGTTCGAGGCGGGCGCCAGCGGATACGTGCTCAAGGAGGCGGCCGACACCGAGGTCGTGGCGGCGGTCCGTGCCGTCGCCTCGGGGGAGCGATACGTGCATCCGGCGCTCGGGGCGAAGCTCATTGCCGCGGAGGCGGAGGATCGACGCCGGGCCGAGCAGGATCCCTTGTCCGAACGCGAGCGCGAGGTCCTCCGGCTCTTGGCGCTCGGCCACACGAACCAGGAGATCGCAAAGCAGCTCTACATCTCCGTGCGAACCGCGGAGACGCACCGGGCCCACATCATGCAGAAGCTGAGCCTTTCGAGCCGGGCCGAGCTCGTCCGGTACGCCCTGTCCGAAGGACTTCTCGAGCCCGAGTAGCGGACGTCAAGCGTCTATTCGTGAGGCGGAACGAACGTGTCCGTCTCGTAGCCGTGGAGAACAGCGGACTCGTGCAACCCGACGGTGCGAGAGACGCGCCGGCGATTGAGCGTGGGGAGTTCGGAGATGCGAAGAGGGCGGCCGTGCCGCCCTCTTCGTGCTCCGGGAGGCGAAGCCACCGTCGATCCGGGGGCTCCCGTCGTGTGTCCCGGATCAACCTGTTGCCGGCCGCGTCCAGGCCTTCGCCCGCCGGGACTCCGCGACCGGCTCCCGGCCGAAGACCGCGAACGCCAGGATGACGAGCCCGATGCCCGTCAGCAGCAGCGCGACGCCGACGACCGTGCCGAAGATCGAGAGCTGCTCGGCCATGTAGCTCGTGTTGAGGGCAGTCGTGATCGCGACCGCCGTGACCCAGCTCTGCCGGGCAGGGTTCGAGATCGGGTTGCCCTCTTCGTCCTTCAGCGCCGCCTCCTCGTCGCTCGTCCCCGCAGGGTCGCCGGGGTTTGCCGCGGCGATGAAACGGCCCATCTGCGCGTAGGTCAGCCCTTCCGTGCGCTCGAGCTGGTGCGTGCGCATGATCTGCGCGAACGCCCGAGCCTGCTCGCCGGTCGTGACCTGCTCGCCGTACCACTCGGACGCGTACTTGTCCGTCGCCGCGTCTTGGTCCTCGGCTGTGCTGAAGAAGACCATCTCGTCCTTCAAGCTGTCGCGGACGGTGCTTCGCCCGTCGACGCCCATGTAGATCGCGACCGCGCCGAAGACGATCAGCACGGCTCCGGCGAGGAATCCGCCGATCTCCCAAATCCTTCTGCCCTTCATCGCTCCACCTCCCGGTGAGCCCTCATTGTCGTGACGCGTGCATCGTCGGCTCGCGGCCGTCTGCCGGCATCGGGACAACCACCCCGCCTTCGTGCGCTCGAGCCGCGCGGCCGGTGTGGGGAACTACGTAGGTCTCACGCCTCGCCCGCTTGCTCCTCGTTGAGCCGCCGATAGAAGAGCGAGCGGGCCCGAGTCTCGTCCTCTGCTCCGCGGGCGCTTTCGAGCGCGAGCCTGAGCTCGATCAGATGGCGTGCCAGTGCCGGCGAGCTCGTGAGCTCGGAGTTGACCGGCTCGAGCACGCAGCCGTTTCCATCCCAGAAAGGACATGAATGCCCGTGACACTCCTCGGCCTGGCCGAGTGCGAGCCGGAGTGCGCATTGTCGTCGTGGAGACATGATCAGCATCCCTCGCCCCGTGATCGTCGGCGGGTCAGGCGGCCGCCGGCCCGGCGACCGTGGCAGCCCGAACGATCAGCACCGGGCGTCTCGAGTGCGCGAGGACGCCGCGAGAGACGCTGCCCAGGAGCGCCGAGGCGATGGCCCCGTGCCCGCGCGAGCCGACGACGATCAGATCGGCGTCGATCGAATCGGCATAGGGAACGATCTCGCCGACGGGCTCTCCGCGGAGCAGCTTGCTCGTGGCGGGCACGCCCTCGCGCTCCGCAACTGCCTTCGCGTCGTCGAGCACCTTCTCGTCCCACCCGGTCGGCTCGTGTCGCACGTGCCCCATCAGGCCGAAGCCGTCCATCGAGACCAGGTCGAACAGGGGGACGACGTGGACGAGCGAGATCTCCGCCCCTTCATGCTTCGCGAGCTCGACCCCGACCTGGACCGCTTCCTGCGCGGCCGCCGAGCCATCGGTTGCGATCAGGATCCGCTTCATCTCAGCCTCCCCTCCGGATTCGCCCGTGACCCGATGTTTCCGTCGTCGCAGACGACCACGCATCCGCGCCGACTCCGATCGCGCTGAGTACTTCCCCGTAACTACGGCGGCGCGACTCGCAGCCCGAGGAGGGCTCGCACGGCGCGTGCGGCGACGAGCTCCTCCCGCGCCGCGATCACCAGCACGCGAACCGCCGAGTCCGAGCTCGCAACGTCCACGTCGGGGCCTGACCGCCCGTTCAGATCGGCGTCGAGCTCGACGCCCAGGAAAGCCAGGCGTGCGCACACGGCCGCACGAACTCCAGGAGAGCGCTCGCCGACACCGGCCGTGAAGGCCAGCGCGTCGAGGCCTCCCGACGAGGCGGCCATGGCGGCGGCGGCGCCTGCGATCCGGTGGGCGTAGACGGCGAGCGCGAGGCGCGCGCGCTCGTCCTCCGGTGCCGCCGCCTCCAGCTCGCGAACGTCTCCGCTCGACCCGGACAGGCCCTTCAGGCCCGAGTCCTCGTTCAGCGCGCGCTCGACCTCGTCGACCGACACGCCGTGCCGCCGCTGCACGTAGAGCAGCGCGCCGGGATCGATCGAGCCCGAGCGGGTCGTCATCGGCACGCCCTCGAGAGGTGAGAAGCCCATCGTCGTGTCGACGGAGCGCCCGTCGCGGACGGCCGTGACCGAGCAGCCGCCACCGAGGTGGCAGACGACGAGACGCAGCTCCGTCGGAGAGCGCCCGAGGAGCTCCGGCGCCCGTTCGGCGCACCACTGCACGGAGAGCCCGTGGAAGCCGTAGCGCCGGATTTCCCACTCCTCGCGCCAGATGCGTGGGAGCGCGTACGTCGCGGCCTCGGCCGGAAGCGTCGCGTGGAAGGCCGTGTCGAAGACCGCGACGTGGGGCACGCCGGGAAAGGCGCGTGCGGCGGTTTCGATGCCTGCGAGGGCGGGAGCGTTGTGTAGCGGCGCGATGGACTCGAGCTCTCCGATGGACGCGAGCACCGCGTCGTCGATCACAGTGGGCTCGACCAGACGCCGGCCGCCGTGGACGACGCGATGACCGACAGCGTCGACCTCGGAGGAGCCAGCCTCGAACGACTCGATCTCCTCGACGTGCGCGTCGTCAGCGACGAGGCGAAGCTTCAGGCTCGTGGAGCCGGCGTTGACGACGAGGATGGCGCCCACGCGATCAGGACTGCGACTGCCAGGTCCAGTCGCGAATCTCGGGATCGTCGTCTCCGTACTCCCGCGTGTACGCCCGTGCCTCAAGCCTCCGGTCGGCCATCTCCTGCCGGAGATGCGCCGCGCTGACGGCGAGGCCGGGAACGCGGTCGACGACGTCCATGACCAGATGGAAACGGTCGAGGTCGTTGAGCATCACCCTGTCGAACGGCGTCGTTGTCGTGCCCTCCTCCTTGTACCCCCACACGTGCAGGTTCCGGTGGTTGGCGCGGCGGTAGGTGAGGCGGTGGATCAGCCAGGGATAGCCGTGGTAGGCGAAGACGACCGGCCGGTCCTGCGTGAAGATCGAGTCGAACTCGGTGTCCGAGAGGCCGTGCGGATGCTCGCTCTCGGGTTGGAGGCGCATGAGGTCGACGACGTTCACGACGCGCACCTTCAGCTCCGGCAACCGCTCGCGCAGGACGGCTGCGGCGGCGAGGGTCTCGAGCGTCGGGATGTCGCCGCAGCAGGCCAGCACCACATCGGGCTCGCCGCCGTCGTCGCTCGAGGCCCACTCCCAGATCCCGAGGCCGCGCGTGCAGTGAACGATCGCGTCGTCCATGGACAGGTAGGTGAGCGCGGGTTGCTTGCCGGCGACGACGACGTTGACGTAGTGCCGGCTGCGCAGACAGTGGTCCGCGACAGACAGGAGCGTGTTCGCATCGGGTGGCAGGTAGACCCGGATGATCTCGGCCTTCTTGTTGACGACGTGGTCGATGAAGCCGGGGTCCTGGTGGGAGAAGCCGTTGTGGTCCTGGCGCCAGACGTGCGAGCTGAGCAGGTAGTTGAGCGACGCGATCGGGCGCCGCCACGGAATCCCGCGCGTGACCTTCAGCCACTTCGCGTGCTGGTTGAACATCGAGTCCACGATGTGGATGAACGCCTCGTAGCAGTCGAAGACGCCGTGGCGGCCGGTGAGCAGATACCCCTCGAGCCAGCCCTGGCAAAGGTGCTCGGAGAGGATCTCCAGCACCCGCCCGTCCGGCGCGAGGCCCTCGTCGGTGGGCAGCGTCTTCGCAGACCAGGCACGTGCGGTGACCTCGAAGACGTCGCCGAGACGGTTC
>JBOHBD010000032.1:0-3312 GCA_050698195.1 Gaiellaceae bacterium | reverse complement strand
GGGGACGCTCGCAGAGGCGCAGGTCGAAGGGCTCGAAGCGACGCGGGAGATATCGCTTGCCTCGTCCGTCGGTAGGGCACGAACGCGCGTCGCAGAGGCCTTCGTCGATTTCGCGCGCGAGCGTGTTGCGTGATCGAAGCGGCCGGCGATCGCGCGCGTGGGTTGACGGATCGGCCGCCCGGGCGGACGATGTGCTCGTGGTCGAGTACGCGAGCCTCGTCGCCGCCATGGCCGTGCTGGCTTCGACCGTCGCAGGCACGTTCGGTCAGAGGCTGTCCGTGCTCCCGACGTCCAGCGGGAAAGCGCTGTCGGCGGTGAGCGCGGGCGCGAAGGCCCAGAGCGTGCCGGCACGCGAGGCGCGGAAGGTCTACAAACGCGCGCCGTACTCGAAGCCGGTCCTGAAGTACCTGTACGCGGTCGGTTGGATCGGCGGCAAGAAGAGCCCCTTCTCCTGCCTCTTCGCGAGGGTCCAGCCCAGTGAGACCGCGCAGGAGGCAGTCGCCGAGATCCGGAAGAATCCGAAGCTCGTGAGGCAGCTCAGGCGTCGGCACGTGAGCCAGAAGCTGGCTGCGCGTGTCGTCGTGGCAGGAATCGCGTCCGCGTGTAGCTAGGGCATCGCGCGCCGTCAGCAGCCGCAAGGGTGGCGGGTTCTACGGGCACAAGCTCCACGCTGGCGTCTGCACCGCTACGGCCTGCCGCTTGCGTGCCGCGTCCAAGTGGCGCTGCCCGACCGGAGAGTGCGCCCCCAAGTCCCGCTGGATAAAGGCTTCTCGCATGCAACCGCTCATCCCGCGCGACTCCAAGCGATGGCGCGATCTGTACCGGGGTCGCGCGGCCGTGGAAAGAGAGTTCGGAAACCTCAAGCATCGGTTCGCGCTGGCTCCTCTCCGCGTTCGCGGATTGGCTCGGATTCAGCTTCATGCGGATCTGACCATGCTGGCTCGGCTGTCGCAGGCTCTCGCGCGGGCGCGGGCTGTGCCGCTCGCGGCCTGATCCCTATCCTCAGTCCGCGTGCTCGACGCGGATTTGCACCGGACACTTGTCACGCGGTACGCGGATGCGGTGGCGCGTCTGGCGAAGATCCCTCCAGCTCGCCGCGAAGATCTGGAGGAGGCGCCTCGTTTTTCCGCTTCGGGTAACGAAATTACCTGCACTTGCGCCATAACGGGGTCTACTTACATCGAGAAGTGGGACGGCAGCAACGCCGCAGCCCTGGCATTCGCTGACACAGTGGGCGAGGCAACTGCGGGCCTGGTGGCAAAGACAACGAAGCACCACCACTACGCTTGGCTCTATTCGTCGCGGTGACGCGTTTCGCCAATCGTTTCGTCAAGCCCTCCTAGCGCCCTACGCGGCCTCGGGAGCCGGAGCGGGCCGGCGCCGTCCGCCGAGCACGCGGCGAAGGCTGGCGACGCCGAGGACGCTCGACCCGTCGACGACGGGTAGGTGGCGGAAGCCGTTGTCCAGCATCACCTTCGCCGCGTCCTCGAGCGTCATGTCGGGCGGGGCCGTCATCGGATCCTCGGTCATCCACTGGCGGACGCGTGCGTCGCTCGTGTGCACCCGGGCGGCCATGGCGCGGAGCATGTCGCGCTCGGTGAGGATCCCGATCAGGCGCCCGAAGTCCTTGACCACGACGGCGCCCGTGTTCTGGCGGGTCATCTGCTCGGCGACCTCGCCGAGCGTGTCCTCGGGGGCGACGGTGATGAAGTTCGGGGAGACGATGTCGGCCAACGTGCTCATCGACCGAGTCTAACCGCTTGCCAGCCCGCGCGCCGAGCGCGACTTGAATAACGACGGATAATGACAGGAATAAGCAAGTGCGCTAGGATTCGACCCTGTGCCGACCGGCGCCTCCTTCGACGTCCTCGTCATCGGCAGCGGGGCCTCCGGGCTCGCCGCCGCGGTCTCGGCCGAGCATGCGGGCGCGCGCGTCGCGCTCGCGACGAAGACCACGCTCCAGGCGTGCAACTCCGCGAAGGCCCAGGGCGGTATCCAGGCCGCCTTCGGCGACGACGACTCGCCGGAGATCCACGCGGAAGACGTCATGCGGAGCTCCCACGACACGGCGGATCCACGACTGGTCGAGGTGCTGACGAGCGAGGCCCGCTCGGCGATCCACTGGCTCGAGGAGCTCGGGGTCGAGTTCACCCGCTCGAACGGTGGCTATCGCCTCGCCCGCTGCGGCGGCGCGACCCGAAAGCGCCTCCTCCAGGTCGGCGACCGCACCGGACATGCCATTACGAAGGCGCTCCGCCAGGCCTACGAGGCGGGCTCGGGAGCCGAGCTTCCCCACCACGCGCTGGCGGTGATCGAGCCGAGCGAGCACGGCTGGACGGCCACGTTTCGAGTCAGGGACGACGAGACGGTGCGTATCGAGGCGACCACCGTGGTACTCGCGGCGGGTGGCCGCTGCTACCTCGAGGCCGAGACGCGCGGGGAGCTCTCGACGAACCACCCGAACGCGACCGGGGAGGCCACGAGGATCGCGCTCGAAGCCGGGGCGGAAGCTCGCGACCTCGACGCGCTCCAGTACCACCCGAACGGCGGGGCCTGGCCGGCGACGATGCAGGGCTACTCGATTCCCGAGACGACCCGCGCGTACGGCGCCGTGCTGTTGAACGCGGACGAGGAAGAGTTCACGGACTCGCTCGGGACGCGCGATGCGGTCTCGCAGGCGATCTTCGACGAGGTCGAGAAAGGCCTGGGAGTCTCGACGCCGGACGGGCGGCCGGCGGTCTGGCTCGACACGACCCGCATCGCTCCGGACGACGCTGAGATCTCGCTTCCTTACATGCTGCGCCGGTACCGCAGCGGCGGAATCGATCCGCTGAGCGAGAAGATCCTCACTTACCCGGTACTCCACTACCAGAACGGCGGGCTCGTCATCGACGAGCACGCCGAGACGACGCTCGAGGGCGTCTACGCCTGCGGCGAGATCGCAGGAGGAACGCACGGGAGGAATCGCATGATGGGCAACTCGCTCCTCGAGTGCACGGTGTTCGGGCGCCGGGCAGGCCGCGCGGCGGCCGAGAAGGCGAAGTCATGAGCACGACGACCACGACCGATCTCGCCGGCGCCGTCGGCGATGTGGCCGCTCACCTCTACGTCTGGGCGCTCAAGGACATCCCGCAGGACTTGCGGGACGCCCTCGCCGGCGCGGCCGACAAGGAGACCTCGGTCACCGGCCAGCGTGTCCTGCAGACGATCCTCCGGAACGTGATCGTGGCGGAGGACGAGTAGAACCTCGTGTGCCAGGACACGGGGATCGCGGTCTACTACTGCCGCGTGGGCGAGCACTTTCCGCTGCAC